>DDOT01000132.1:0-8883 GCA_002341815.1 Thiobacillus sp. UBA2487
CACGGCGCGTGATTCCCATGCTGCCAGAAGAGTTGTCCAACGGATTGTGTTCGCTCAATCCACGTGTTGAACGTCTGTGCATGGTTTGCGATATGCAAATCGGTAAACTGGGTGCTATCAAAAGTTACCGGTTCTATCCGGCCGTCATGTTCTCGCATGCCCGATTGACCTACAACCAGGTATGGGAATGGCTGCAACACCCGGAACTGGCGGAAGAACACGCCCCCCTGCTGCCGCAACTCAACCATTTGTATGACTTGTTTCAAGTGTTGCTCAAAGCACGAGAACGCCGGGGCGCCATCGACTTTGAATCCAGCGAAACCCAAATGATATTTAACGATGAGCGCAAAATCGAACGCATTGTATCCGTTACGCGCAACGATGCACACCGTTTGATTGAAGAGTGCATGCTGGCAGCTAACGTTTGCGCCTCGGCATTTCTAAAGAAACATCGCCACCCCACCCTGTACCGCATTCACGAAGGCCCCACCCCGGAAAAACTGGCAGCCTTGCGTGAATTTTTATCCGAATTCGGACTGGGACTGGCCGGAGGTGAAACCCCGCAAGCCAAAGACTATGCGCATTTGCTGCAACAAATCAAGCACCGGCCAGACGCACATTTGCTGCAAACAGTGATGTTGCGTTCGTTGCAACAAGCCGTTTATAGCCCTGATAACGTCGGCCACTTTGGTCTTGCCTATGAGCACTACACGCACTTTACGTCCCCCATACGGCGCTACCCGGATTTGCTGGTGCACAGGTCAATTCGGGCCGCACTGGCTGGTGAAAAATACACACCCGGCAACTGGACAGCACTCGGCCAACATTGCTCCATGACCGAGCGCCGTGCCGACGAAGCGACGCGCGACGTTGAATCATGGCTAAAATGCTTTTTCATGCAAGACAAAGTGGGCGAAACGTTCAGTGGCACCATCGCCTCCGTGACCGGCTTCGGCCTGTTTGTTGAATTGGATAATCTGCACATCGAAGGCTTGATCCATATCTCGGAACTGGGCAGCGATTACTTTCATTTTGACAAAGCCCGCCACCAGATGTTAGGCGAACGCACTGGCGCACGCTACCGATTAGGCGATCGGGTCACGGTCACGGTTGTGCGCGTAAGCTTGGATACCACGCAAATCGATTTTAAACTGGACGCCAAAGAAACCGACACGCGCAGCAAAACCGCATCCGGCAAAGCGCCGAAAGAAAAAGCCCCAGTCATCGCAAAAACGACCAAGCCATCAGCCAAGGCGGAGAAAACGCCCGCAAAAACCGCACGAACCGGCACCAAAAAAGGCCACACCAAGCCGGCAACCCTTGAGCCAACAGCCAAAAAGAAAACCCGTACCAAACGCACCCGTCAAAAAGGATTAGCAGAATAAATCATGGCTGGACATTTAATCTATGGCTTTCATGCCGTTACCGCACGCTTGCGCAGTCATCCGGCAAGCGTAGAAGAAATCTATACCGATCCGCAGCGTCAAGATGGTCGCATGCGTGATCTGCTTGAACAAGCGGGTACACTCAATATTAAAATCGTACAATTACCCAGTGGACGACTGGATGGCATGGCCAACGGCCCGCGTCATCAAGGTGTTGCCGCGCGCGTTCGCACACTGGTTGCGCCGCGACATATTGATGAAATACTGGAAACCACCACCGGTCCGCTGTTGCTGTTGGTGCTGGATGGCATTCAAGACCCGCACAACCTGGGAGCCTGCCTGCGTATTGCCGATGCCATGGGCGTCAATGCCGTCATTGCCCCTCGGGATCGCGCCGTTGGTATTACCCCTACTGTGGCAAAAGTGGCCAGCGGCGCTGTCGAGACAGTCCCCTTTCTCAGTGTTGTCAATCTGGCGCGCACCCTGCGCGAACTCAAAGACTATGACATCACCTTGGTCGGTACTGATGGCGAAGCCGAAAATAACATCTCCGGCATTGATGCAAGCGGTTCTGTGGCTTGGGTGATGGGCGCAGAAGGTAGCGGCATGCGTCGCCTAACCCGCGAACACTGTGACATAATGGCCAAGATCCCCATGTATGGGACGGTCGCCAGCATGAACGTTGCCGTCAGTGCTGGCATTTGTCTGTATGAAACCCGCCGACAACGGAGTCTGCATGAAAACTCACATTGAAACCGCATGGCGCATCATGGACAGCGCCGACTTAATCTGCTCGGAAGAATCGGTACAACACGCCATTACTAACTTGGCCAACCACATCACCGCCGACCTGCGCAAACAGTTTCCACTTATCCTCACGGTCATGAATGGCGGCATGATGTTTGCCGGGCACCTGTTGCCCAAGCTCAATTTTCCGCTGTCGTGTGATTACATTCATGCCACGCGTTATAACAACACCACCCAAGGCGGCGATAACATCCAGTGGGTCGCCATGCCCAGTGAACCGGTCAACGGACGGTTTGTTCTGCTTCTGGACGACATCCTTGATGAAGGCCATACCTTGGCAGCCATCAAGCAAAAACTGCTTGCCATGGGTGCTGCCCACGTAACCTGTGCCGTGCTCAGTAATAAAAATACCGGGCTAGCAAAGCCCATTACCGCCGATTACGTGGGCCTCGAACTGCCCAACCGCTATGTATTCGGCTGCGGAATGGATATCAATGGCGCATGGCGCAACCTGCCTGCCATTTATGCCGTTCGTGACAACAACCACTAACCTCACACTCAGCGTTTTACCCGCAAGGATTCAGCATGCTCGCAATTATCGGCGGAACCGGCCTCACCCAACTCGCCAACCTGGACATCACCCACCGCCAGGTCGCTCGCACACCGTACGGCGAACCATCCGGTGCACTCACCTTTGGCAACATCAATAACCATCAGGTGATTTTTCTGGCGCGCCACGGGTATGGTCATACCATCCCACCCCACAAGGTTAACTATCTGGCCAACATCTGGGCGCTGAAACAGCACGGTGCGAATCGGATTGTCTCAGTTGCCAGTGTTGGCGGCATACACCCCGCACTCATCCCCGGCACATTGGTCATACCGGATCAAATCATCGATTACACGCACGGTCGCAAATCCACCTACTTTGATGGCGAAGAGCGCACCGTTAAACACATCGACTTTACCGAGCCCTATGCCGCTGATTTGCGTAAGCGTATTATGCTCGCCGCGGACAACGCAGGGCTATCCTATGTTGCCCAAGGTGTGTATGCCTGCGTACAAGGCCCGCGACTGGAAACCGTTGCCGAAATCAATCGACTGGAACGGGATGGCGCTACCATGGTTGGCATGACCGGCATGCCGGAAGCCTGTCTGGCACGCGAATTGGAAGCCGATTACGCCGCAATCGGTGTCGTCTCCAACTACGCCGCTGGCCGAGGCACCAACCAAACCGCCATTAACCCTGAAGAGATTCATACCACTCTCGCCACGGCGATGGGTAATGTTCGGCAACTACTGGAACAAATTGTCACCCTGCACGATGACGCATAAAGCAGGACAATGGCTGTCAATGGCCAGCAAGAGCGAACATGATTCGCCACATCGTCACAACCACATCGCCACAAACTTGACGTGCTTGGCGGAATATGGTTAAATCTCGCTCTTGTTTATGGGCGGTTAGCTCAGCGGTAGAGCACTGCCTTCACACGGCAGGGGTCACTGGTTCGAACCCAGTATCGCCCACCAGACGAAATCAAAAGTTAACGGATTGTCACGATTAAATTAAGATCACCAGCAAGTTAAAATAACCGGCCCATATCTCTTGTAATCTCGCGACAAAAGCCATAACCACAATACATAAAAATTAAAATCAATCGCATAATCCAATTGCTTTCATCAGCATTCAAGCCCGATGCGAGATCGCGATTGAATGACCAAGTTATCCAAATCGTTTGCGGGAATCGGTTGGCTAAAGTGATATCCCTGTGCACGGGCAACGCCCAACGTGCGAAGATGATCTGCCGTCTCGGCATCTTCTACCCCTTCAGCAACAATGTCGATGGACAGCGCTGCTGCCATATCAATTAATGCACATACCATCTTATGGTGTTTACCACCATCTCTTATCGGCGTGATCAGGCTCTTATCAATTTTAAGTCCCGAGCACTCCAGTTCGGCCAGATACTGAATCGCGGCAGCACCCGTGCCAAAATCGTCCAGCGTAAAATGTATACCCAAGTCACGGCAAGATCGGATCATGGCGGCCATGGTCATCACATCGTCTAACGCAACCCGTTCCACGATCTCCAACCAGACGGCATTGTAATGAAGGCGGGGAAATTGAGAAAGCACGCTTTCAATATAACGCGAAAAATCAGCTTTCTCCAATTGAGCAGCAGCCAAGTTAATATGCACGTCCCAACAACGTCCGGATTGATGCCATTGTTCGGCTTGCCTAAGTGCCGTTTCCAAAACCCAATGCCCAACAATCTGCATATATGGGGAACATTCCAGCGCATCCAAAAAGACAGCAGGGACCAGAAGCCCCTTTTGAGGGTGCTGCCAGCGCAACAGTGCCTCAGCACCTGTAATTTGCAATGTATTCAAATCCACAATAGGTTGCCAAAAGAGACAAAATTCATGCTGATCAACAGCGCGTTGAAACTCTCGCAGTAACTGACCACGATCAGCATCTGATTCAAGCTTAGACTCGCCTTCATATAGCCGCCAAGCGTTTCCACCCGCTTTCTTGGCTTGATACATGGCCACATCCGCGTGATGAATCAGCATTTCTGGAGAAAACTCATCAAAAGGATAAACGGTAACTCCGATGCTAGCCGAGAGCGAGAAAACGACATCGTCTTGAATCACATCGCGACGAACGGCCTGCAGCACCCGCCCGATTACTGCCTCGATCTCCGCCATATAACCCGGCTCTTCCAAAATTACAAGAAATTCGTCTCCGGCATAACGGATCACAGTATCGCCTTTGCGCACAGTAGAACGCAGACTTTCGGCAACTGCTCTCAGCGTATGGTCACCGGCAACATGTCCAAAATGGTCATTAATCGGTTTGAAGCCATCCAGATCAATGAAAAGCAACGTCATAAAGCTATTGTGACGATCGGCCCGCGCCATCGCTCCTGCCATCCGCTCGGGTAAAGCCCGTCGATTGGGCAAGTCGGTCAACATATCCCGAGTCGCCAAGCTCTCCAATCGTGTTTCAAGCTGAGCTCGATGGAGAATTCCCGCAAGCATGTCACTCAGCAGTCGCAAATAATCCCAATTATTTTCGGGAAGACGATTTGGGGCTCGCGTCTCAAACCATGATACGACAAGCACACCGAGAGCACCTTCTGGCCCCCAGAGCGGCAAGGCAAGGCTAGCTCGAAGGCCGGACGCCACAAAAGAAGACATGGCGTAAGGGCTATGTGAATAATCAGAAACGTATACTGGCTGGCCCTGAGCCAGAGCCGCACCAGCCACGCCCTCATGCTTCGCAAATGTATGGTTAGCCAACTCACGATAAGACACTGGCAATCCCTCAAAAAAAGCATAATGCAGCGTGTCATTCTCACACAAAATCAATGCGGCACCATCAGCCTTCACCAATTGACATGCAAGAAGCGCGCTCTCACGAAAAAATGCCTCAGGAGAAAAAATTTGGGACAACTTACGCAACGACTGCACAGCAATATGCTCTGTTTGCCTGACATAGGCTCCCCCACCGTGGTATTGGCAAAGGTCGAGCAGTTTGCTGATCGCAAGCAGGGCAAGAGTGGAATCGGGTGCAACAATGCGAATCCGCCCAATCAGAAGATCTCGTATAATTGCGAAGCCGGCCAAAAACAACGCGTGAGGGATACCAAACTGGGTGTGCCGGAGACCCACTTGTCGCTGTTCGTCCCAAAAATTTTCTGAATATGTTCCCGAAAACAAGCTGGCGATCCAGCGAGAATACATTTTTTGAAGCGCACTCGCTTTTCCTTCTAAAAATGGCACAGTATCTAATTCATACTGCAGGCGTTCATAAAATTCTTCAACAACCGCAGGAATTTCTGGTAGCAACAATTCGGCTATGTCATTCAGTGCAAACCTCTCGGCCTCGCTCAAAAATACGAGATGCCGAAATTGCTGACAGGCAGTCTTATCCATTATTTATTACCAGACAATTGTTCGAGTAAGCGGGTAACGGATAAAATCAACATCAAACGTCGTTCCGGATCGCTATCCAGTGGCTTGACGATGCTATCAACCACTGAACCACGAATATTTGCCATACCAGGGTCATGCTGTATTCTTGCCACAGGAATTTCAGCAATATCACCCAAGCTATCAACTGCAACACCAAATAGTGGTTGCTCAGGCTCTCCACGTAACACCAAAATTTGAGTGCGACTAACCACCCCTTGCCGCGATACACGACGCTCTGATTCAGATTTACGTGTGCCTAAAATACCGGATACATCGTACACTGTAAGCGCCTTGTCTTTATAGATTAGATAACCACGGATCGATGGCGCACTACCAGGAATCGGGGTAATCCGTTCGACATCCACAGCCTCTACGATACAAGTTGATCGTAATCCGTACCAGTTATTTCCAATATAAAAACTTGCAACATCCAAGGTTTCTTCGGACTTGATTTGCCGAATGGCATAGACCCCATTTGTCGTGGCTTGTGGAAGTCGCAACTGGTTGCCCAATATAACTCGATCTGACAATGGGGAAAACACCAGTGCCATGACATCTGTACTTCGCTCGTCAGCCATAGAATTGTATTCTCGGTAACCTGCACGCATGCAAGCACCTACCGCATAATATTTCTCGGCATATTCAATAATCATCGAACGGCTTTCACCTGGAGGCAGTTGGGCAAATGACGCAGGAAAATCCATTTTGTGTCCTGGCACAAGTGCTGGATTGGTGCTGGATATAAGCAAACCGCTACGCTCGACAAAAACCGCAAATGCACCTTCTGGTAAACCACCGCCTGTTTCATAAGGCAAAGAGTCTTCCAACATGGCCTTAAATTGAGGAATGGCATCAAAAACAATGGCGATACCACCCACAGTCTCATTGTCATCGGCAGCACGTACCGTGGCCGAATAAACGAGGGTTGGACGACCATCGTAGACACGAAATGGCGCAAAACGAGACACATGGTAGCTTTGGTCGTCAGACAGACTCAATGTTGGACGCACCCAGTCCTCTTGTAACACCTCACCAACCAAATCGTTATACGCTGGATTGGATACCGCTATCACACGTCCGACCGCATCAAAAAGAATCAGATTTTCATAGACCGTGTACAACGCATTGATAGTACGTAACACATCAACCAACTTTACACGCTGCGCTTTATCTTGCAGATTGATCTTGGCCAGTTCTTCACGAAATATCGGTGTTAATGCCCACCAACGACAGTCATTGGCACGTTCGTAAAGGTTGCGATCCATAATGTCAATGGCCAAAGCCGCATGCGAGCTACATTCAAACAATACCGATGCCACAATAGTCTTATATAAATTGGTGGTGGATTCGCTATACACATTACGCGTACGTATGCCAGTACTACCAATCTCACGCAATAATACTTTGGCAAACTCAGCGTTATGTGCAGCATTATCACCAGCCAACCAGATGTGACCATTCCATACTGAACGATTCAATTCTTGCTGAATACTAGTGGCTTTCAACGGGATATCACGTAACTTCTGACCAAACAAACTAGCAGTTTCTAGCACGCAATTAAGAATGTCATCAGGAACATCTTCCAACTCGTGCGCATTTGACATTTCAAACGCATGATTCAGTGGTACCATGGCATGACCAAACCATCCTGGCCCCATATAACCCTGATAACCATGCGCACGGTGTGAAATAGCCAAGTATTCGCGCCCACTAAAGCGAATAACTTTACAATCACCACCTTCTACCGGTTCCATACGTACACCGACAGGAAACTGCAAATGATCACTGCTAGCGATAATTCGTCCCGAATTGTCCAGCATGGTCAGTACGGTCCAGTCGTCTTCATAGACCAGATTGTCAAAAATACGTTGGCATTCATCTTGAAAACGAAAACACAAACACAACACACCCGTTGGCCGACTGCCATCCACCGACATAATACGATAAGCATACACCAGCGGACTGACTTCACCGGGCAACAAGTCTGTAGGTCGAAATATTTCGGTATATCCAACCTCGGTAGTCAATGCTTCTTTCAAAAAAACATCATTAATCGAGGTGACAGGATTATTCTGGTCCAATTGTGTAAGCACAGTACCATCGAGAGACAAGACCACAATATTATGATACACGGAATATTTATTAACATATTGAGCAAAACGTGACTGCAAACGCGCTTGCCAAGCAAAGCTGTCAGTCTGGCTTGAATTTATCGACGATTGTTCAGCAAATTCACGAATCACACTATCGGTAGCCAGAAAACCAATATCCGCCGTCCGTTCGTAAAGATTACGTGTAAGGACATCTATCGCAACTTGTGCGCTTGAATTAAGATTTAGTGCAGCTTTCTTATAATGTTCGTTTGCAAGTTGTTCGAGCAACAACGAAGCTAAGGCAGTAAAATCATTGCGCATGCGCGTGATGTCAGTCCCTGCTCCGAGCAATTGACCAAGTAGCGTTAGATTATCGTAAACCGACTGAATTTCGGTTAATCGTTTTTGGTCGGGGATCAATTCGCTCATGAATCGAGTCAAGTATTGTAAATCGGTTGAAGATGACCTTCGCTTGATCTTCCGCATGACATTAATGCCCTATTTAAATGAACCAAAACAGTGCAGCAAAAAAGGTGCCAATCAGACAACACACTGTTTTATAACACACAAATGAAAAATAAAAGCGCGCCAATCGCACCTAAATGCAAAAACGAAACCAACGTGGTGCACAACGCACCATAATTGAGCAACGCTCCCCTGAATCCATTTTTGCAAAATCC
>DDOT01000132.1:8911-9460 GCA_002341815.1 Thiobacillus sp. UBA2487
AGCTATATCTTTAAATCATGTTGTCATTGTGTGACCACTGCGCCCAAACCGCCGATCACCCGCACAATTGCGGTTGTGCCTGCCATACACCACAAGGCACTTGCGCGGGGCGTGGCAAGCGTCGAGGAGCGCGGGTGTTTGATGCCGGCACCCTACGATATTTAGTGTTACAGCACATTGCCTATCAACCTCGCCATGGTTACGAAATCATCAAGGCGATTAGCGAGCAGTCGGGTGGTGCTTACAACCCCAGCCCGGGGATGATTTACCCGCTGCTCACCATGCTGGAAGAATTGGGACACATCACCGCTATCCAGCAAGGCAACAAGAAACAATATGTCATTACCCCGCAAGGGCGTGGCTTTTTGGCTGAAAACCTGGACTTTGTCGCCGCCATTGAAAATCGCCTACAGACCAAACGTTGCCATGCCAACGACCTGATTCAGCGCAATTTACAGGCGCTGGAACAAGCCCTGCGAATACGCATTCGTGATCACAGCGTATCACCCGCAACCAAGCAGGCCATTGATCACATTATTGCGCAGGCCA
>DDOT01000118.1 GCA_002341815.1 Thiobacillus sp. UBA2487
TAGAAGACCAGGTCCCGTGGCAGTTGCGACAGGCAGTTGCCCATTATCCGGTGCAATTGTTTGCCGGGCACTGTGGTGATGTGTGCGATCAGGCGCGCCAATTGTTGAAAACCAGGGGTATTCCCTATACCGAGCGTGATCCGCAAGCCAATAATCGTGACGAACAGGCATTAACCCGGTTGATTGGTAAACCGGTTTTGCCGGTGCTTGAAGTGGGCAGCCAGGTTGAAAAAGGATTTCTGGCCGAACGATGGAATGCAATGCTGGACGTTGCCGGCTATCCCAAGACCCCCATGCCGGGTAGCCACACCCTGCAAAGTCGGCATGACAATGCGGCGGCACCTGCATTGCCCGGCCAACCGGATGATAAAAAACAGGCTGATGCTGACCCGGAGTAAGAATTGAACCTGCGCTTGGCAACATGGAATGTAAATTCGCTGAAAGTGCGTTTGCCGCATTTATTGGATTGGCTTGAACAGGCTGAGCCGGATGTGGTGTGCTTGCAGGAAACCAAACTGGACGATCTCGCATTTCCGTTGGCGGATTTGACGCAGGCGGGTTGGCATGTGTCATTTGCCGGACAGAAAACCTATAATGGTGTTGCAATTTTGGCACGCCAACCGTTGGAACACGTCGTACGTGGCATTCCGGGTTATGACGATGTGCAACAGCGGGTATTGAGTGCGACGGTGGCCGGGGTGCGCGTGGTGTGCGTGTATGTGCCGAATGGTCAGTCCGTTGACAGCGATAAATACCGTTACAAACTGGAATGGCTAACCGCCCTGCACGCGTGGCTGGCGCAAGAAGTGGCGCTGCATCCGCATTTGGCCGTGTTGGGCGACTACAACATCGCACCACGCGACCAAGACGTGTATGACCCGGCGGCGTTTGGCGAGGGTATTTTGGTGTCGCCCGCCGAGCGCAGCGCATTTGCGGGTTTGTTGACACTCGGGTTACGCGATAGTTACGATGCAACAGGTCAGGCCGATGCCGCATTCACCTGGTGGGATTATCGCATGGCGTCTTTTCGGCGCAACCTTGGTTTGCGGATTGACCATATTTTGCTGACGCGAGCCTTGGCGGATGTGGCCAGCGCATGGCACGTTGACCGTGGTCCGCGCCAATGGGAACGTCCTTCCGACCACGCGCCGGTGGTGGTGGATGTGGACGTTCCGGCTTGACGGTGTTTGTGGGCGGTTTATTTTGACAGACGTTGAATAACGTTATAAATCATGCGAATGGTTGTGGCAACATACACGGCACCCAGCACAAAAATTACGGCTACCACCAGTTTCAGGATATACACCGGCAACTGATCAAAAAATGGCGCGGTCAGGTAGCCCATCGTAAATATTACCACCAGNNCCGACCCGATCGTGCGGAATGCCAGAGCGCAGCGCCAATACCTGATACAGGCAGTAAAACATAACAATAATCGCCGTGAAGTCGAGCACGGTGGTCAAGATATCCAACGGGTTGGATTCCATGGTGTTGTCTCCTTAAATATATTTATGATGTTGATTCATTCACCAGCATGTGATGCCATGGGTCGGCAGTCTGCTCTGTGATTCGGCATTATAACAGTTTGATTACAAATTGAAGCGGGTTTGAGCGTATGGATTATGGGCGGCAAGCACCGATTAATGCATGCGGCGCAAGTGAATTGCCTCTGCCATGTGTTGCCGGTTGATGGCGGGGTGTTCGGCCAGATCGGCGATGGTGCGTGCCAAACGCAAGCTACGGTGCCAGGCGCGCGCCGACAAGCCCAGTTGGCGAATGGCGGCGGTGAGTAAGTCGAGAGCGGCGGGCTCGGCTTGGGCGTGGCAGTCGAGTTCTGCGCTGCTGAGCATGGCATTGGGCTTGCCTTGTCGCTGCAGTTGGTGCTGTCTGGCCTGAATCACCCGTTGCCGGATCATGTGGCTGTTTTCGCCGCTGGGTGCAGCCTGCAGGTCATCAGGGTCGATGGCGGGAACCTCGATTTGCAAATCGATGCGATCCAGCAAAGGCCCGGACAGTTTGCTGCGGTAGCGCTCGATTTTGTCGGGATTGCAGCGGCAACGCCCGGATGTGTCGCCCAAGTAGCCGCATGGGCAGGGGTTCATGGCAGCCACCAGTTGAAAACGGGCAGGATATTCGGCTTGACGTGCCGCGCGCGAAATACAGATTTTGCCGGTTTCCAATGGCTCACGCAACACCTCCAGCACATGCCGGGCAAATTCCGGCAATTCATCAAGAAACAAAATACCGTGATGGGCCAGTGAAATTTCCCCCGGGCGGGGAGTGGTGCCGCCACCCACCAGCGCAGCCGCTGAGGCGGTGTGATGCGGTGAGCGAAAGGGTCGGCTTTTCCAGTGACGGGCATCAAACTGGCCGGACAAGGACAAAACAGCCGCGCTTTCCAGGGCTTCGCTATCGGTCATCGGGGGCATGATGCCAGGCATGCGCTCAGCCAGCATGGATTTGCCGCTGCCGGGTGGTCCCGACATCAGTAATGAATGCGCACCAGCCGCAGCAATTTCCAGCGCGCGCTTGGCAGCAGGTTGCCCGCGTACATCTGCCATATCAGGACATGACGGGGGTTGGGCGTTCAGGTGCAGGGTTGGTGAGGTTAGCGTGGCCTGTCCGTTGAGATGGGCGCAAACGGCCAGTAGAGAGCTGGCCGCCAGCACCCGGTCAGGAGCCACCAGACTGGCTTCTGCGGCACTGTGCGCGGGTAAAATGAACGGACGCGTGCTGTTGGCAGCGCCAATCAGCATCGCCAGTGCGCCACGGATGGGGCGCAGTTCGCCGGTTAGTGCCAGTTCACCGGCATATTCATAGTCATTCAGGCGTTGTTGCCGGATTTGCCCGGAGGCGGCGAGAATGCCCAAGGCAATGGCCAGATCAAAACGCCCCGATTCTTTCGGCAGGTCGGCGGGCGCCAGATTGACGGTAATGCGGCTGACCGGAAAATCGAATTGCGAATTTTGGATGGCGGCACGCACCCGGTCGCGTGCTTCGCGCACCTCTGCTTCGGGTAAACCGACAATGGTGAACGAGGGCAAGCCGCTGCCCAGGTGGGTTTCCACGATCACCTCCGGCGCGTGGACGCCAGCCAGCGCCCGGCTGCGCAATACCGCAACCGCCATGTCAGTCCGTGACGGACGGTTCGGTCAGGGCTGCCGGTTCGGTTGCTGTAGCGGATTCGGATGGCACGGCGGCTGGTTCCGGTGCACAGGCTTGCTCCAGCGCATGGATGCGCGTTTCCAGCGCAGTCAATTGTTCGCGCGTGCGCAGCAGCACGTGCTGTTGCACATCGAATTCTTCGCGGGTCACCAAGTCGAGCTTTTGCAGGGCAGATGCCAAAAGGGCCTTCAGATTGCTGTCAATATCACGCATGGGTGAGTGTTGCAGGGCAGATGCCAATTTTTCACTGATGTCGTCAATGAGCTTTGATCCGGTCATGACCATTCCTTTCATAAATTAACAGGCAGATTGTAGCCGGTATTGATGGCATTTTTAATGCCGATCGGCGTATTTGGCGAGAAATAGTTGCACCGGATTGGCTCTCGCCGCAAGGTGCGGCGGGTTCTCTGTGCTTGCAAAACGCACCAGTTTTGTGCAAACTCGCGGTGCCATGCCACCTGAGAGTGCGCCAGATAGGTGCATGGTGCGGGGCTGGCAGGGGTTCTGGCGGTTTTGTGTGCGGTAACTCGTTGTAATGGCGTGTTTAATTTTTCTGGCACGGATGATGCTTTTAACAGCTCGCAATGTTGCAAAAGATTATCGGGAGATTTACATGCGTATGATGAAGAAAACCTTGTTGGTGGCCGCGTTGGCTGCTGTTGCAGTCCCTGCGTTTGCCGACGGCGCTGCACCTGCTGCTGCCTCAACCACCCCCAGTCTGGCTGCGGTGATTGCCGCCACCCCAGGTTTGGCAATCACGGGTTATGTAGGAGGCACTTACGACTATTTCAGTACCGATTCAGCGGTCATGCGTCAGTTTGATACCACGCAAAACGGCTTTACCTTAAACCAGGCCGCGTTGAGTGTCGGTTATCTGCCGGCAGCCGGTGCTGGTGCGCAAGTGGTGGTGTTGTCGGGTAGTGATGCTGTCGCTGCACGCAGCGTTGAAACCTACTCTAGCACCCCCAGCACCCCCAGCACCACCGAATTTGACCTGTTCAACGCATTNNAGTGGTGGTAATGTCAGGTACTGATTCACAGGTGTTGCGTCAAGGTGAAACCGGCGCCAGCTCACCTAATAGTACCCAATTTGATCTGTTCAACGCATTTGCCCAGTATAACGTCGATACCTTTACCTTGATGGCCGGTAAATTTTCCACGCTGGCCGGTGCAGAAGTGGCGCCCGCCAATGCCAACAATGAAATTTCGCGTTCTTTGCTGTTCACCGAGATGGAGCCGATTACCCACACCGGTGTGCGCGTGGTGGACACGGTTTCTCCCGCGTTGGTGCTGACGGCAGGCGTCAACAATGGTTGGAACTACACCACCTCCCCATCCGCCATCAATGGTTCGTCCGGCAAGACGTTGGAATTGGGGGTGTCCGGTGCGCCAGACAAGGCATTTGCCTATTCGTTTGCGTATTACAATGGCCAATCGCCGCTGTTTGACGGAAATGTGACAACAGCCAGTGCCACCAACAACCTGCAATTGTTTGACGCGGTGTTGACCTGGAATGCCACCGACAGCCTGACCTTTATCCTGAACGACGATTACCTGTCGAAAAACAACGTCGGATTGGTGAGTGGTACAACCGGCAAAACCAGTACCGGGACGGCCAATGGTGTTG
>DDOT01000051.1:0-2382 GCA_002341815.1 Thiobacillus sp. UBA2487
TACGGCGTTGCGCAGTGCTCAGTCGGTCGCCGTACTTCAATGTACTGTCTCCCTCCCTGTGCGCTGTGCGCCTTGTCTGATCATCGCTCGCGACGCTTCAACGGTTGGGAGCGGGCTCGATCATACGGTGTTGCGCAGTGCTCAGTCGGTCTCGTATCTTCCCGTGCGTTTCAATCCGGCGCTTTTTGTTGTATGCATTTTGTGTGACAGTGGCGCATCCGTAATTCAGTTATAATCCGCGCTGATTGGTTTGTGGTGCGGACGTTGTATTGCTTCCACGATTGTATACCCGCTATTGGCTGGAGATGCTGGCATGAAATTTCGTTTTCCCGTGGTAATTATCGACGAGGACTTTCGCTCTGAAAACGCGAGCGGCCTGGGTATTCGTGCATTGGCAAAGGCCATTGAGGACGAGGGGACTGAAGTGTTGGGGGTAACCAGTTACGGTGACTTGTCCAGTTTTGCGCAGCAGCAGAGTCGGGCCTCGGCATTTATCTTGTCGATTGATGATGAGGAGTTTTCATCGCCCAGCGTCGCGAATCAGGCGGTTGAGCAGATTCGTCGGTTTGTCGAGGAAATCCGGTTCCGCAATGCGGATATTCCCATTTTTCTGTATGGCGAAACCCGCACCTCCCGGCACATTCCCAACGATGTGCTGAAAGAGTTGCATGGCTTTATTCATATGTTTGAAGATACGCCGGAATTTGTGGCGCGGCATATTTTGCGTGAAATCAAAACCTATCTTGATTCTTTGGCGCCGCCTTTTTTCCGCGCCTTGACGCATTATGCATCGGATGGTTCTTATTCATGGCATTGCCCTGGCCATTCGGGCGGGGTGGCTTTTTTAAAGAGTCCGGTCGGTCAGATGTTTCATCAGTTCTTTGGCGAAAACATGCTGCGGGCTGATGTGTGTAATGCAGTGGAAGAGCTGGGGCAGTTGCTGGATCATACCGGGCCGGTTGCGGCGTCTGAACGCAATGCTGCGCGGATTTTTAATGCCGATCATCTGTTTTTTGTCACGAACGGCACATCGACTTCCAATAAAATTGTCTGGCATTCAACGGTGGCGCCGGGAGATGTTGTGGTGGTTGACCGCAATTGTCACAAGTCGATTTTGCACGCCATTATCATGACCGGCGCCATTCCGGTGTTTTTGATGCCGACGCGCAACCATTACGGCATTATCGGTCCGATTCCGCTGGATGAATTCAAACCGGAAAACATTCGCAGAAAGATTGAAGCCAACCCGTTTGCGCGGGGGTCTACCGCTCAACCACGCGTATTGACCATTACGCAGAGTACATATGACGGGGTGTTGTACAACGTTGAAACCATCAAGCAAATGCTGGATGGCCATATTGATACCCTGCATTTTGATGAAGCCTGGCTGCCGCATGCGCCATTCCATGACTTTTATCGTGGTATGCACGCTATCGGTCGCGATCGTGTGCGTTGCCAGAATTCGTTGATGTTTTCCACACAGTCGACCCATAAAATGTTGGCAGGTTTGTCGCAAGCCTCGCAGATCCTGGTGCAGGACAGCGAGAATCGCAAGTTGGATCGCGATGTGTTCAACGAAGCCTTTTTGATGCACACGTCCACCAGTCCGCAATATGCAATTATCGCCTCTTGCGACGTTGCGGCCGCGATGATGGAACCGCCGGGTGGCACCGCCTTGGTGGAAGAATCCATTTTGGAATCACTGGATTTTCGCCGCGCCATGCGCAAGGTGGACGAGGAATATGGCGATTCATGGTGGTTTAAGGTATGGGGGCCCGATGAATTAGCGGATGAAGGGGTGGGTGAACGCAGTGATTGGGTGTTGCGTGCCAAAGACCGCTGGCATGGTTTTGGTGATCTCGCGACCGATTTCAACATGCTCGATCCTATCAAATCCACGATTATCACCCCAGGGCTGGATGTGGACGGTGATTTTGCCGATAGTGGCATGCCCGCCGCCATTGTGACCAAATATCTGGCTGAGCATGGTGTGATTGTAGAAAAAACCGGCCTGTACTCGTTTTTCATCATGTTTACCATTGGCATCACCAAGGGACGCTGGAATACCATGGTGACTACCTTGCAGCAGTTCAAGGATGAGTATGACCGTAATCAGCCGTTGTGGCGGGTGCTGCCGGAATTTGTCGCCAAATACCCACGTTATGAGCGCATGGGTTTGAAAGATTTGTGCGATGCCATTCACGGTATTTACAAGGCTAGTGATGTGGCACGCCTGACCACGGAAATGTACCTGTCGAATATGGAACCGGCCATGAAACCGGCTGATGCCTATGCCCGCATGGCCCATCGGGATATCGAACGGGTGGAGATCGACAAGCTGGAAGGGCGCATTACCAGTGTGCTGCTCACCCCTTACCCACC
>DDOT01000051.1:2409-2619 GCA_002341815.1 Thiobacillus sp. UBA2487
ACCATCGTGCGCTATTTGCAATTTGCCCGTGACTTTAACGAACGTTTCCCCGGTTTTGAAACCGATATTCATGGTCTGGTGAAAGACATGGCTGACGGAAAATCAGTGTACTATGTAGATTGCGTCAGATAATGGCGTGCGGGAATTCATCAGCGATTCAATCTCGCCGTGATTGTGGCGCAAGCTGAGAATCCAGTAAAACCCGAATGG
>DDOT01000079.1 GCA_002341815.1 Thiobacillus sp. UBA2487
CCACACACCCAGCGCGCAAGCCACAACACCGAGTGATTCCAACCGCCAATCACCCGATAACGCACGTGAAAGGGAAAAGGCGCAACCAATAAACCGGCCAATGCAAACACCACAGTCAAAACCGCCTGCAATGCCAGAAACAGCAATGAACGCAGCCACATCATCCCGCCAGCGCTCCTGCTACCGCGGCCAAGTCAGCATATACCGTTGTATTGGCCGGCAACCCACCGGATGTCAGCGTGCGCAAACCCTTGCCGGTTTTCACCAAAACCGGATGCGCCCCAACGGCGGCAGCCGCCTGTAAATCACGCAAACTATCACCCACGGCAGGCACACCGTGTAGCGAGGTGGCATACCGTTCGGCTATTTCAAGAAACATGCCGGCTTGCGGTTTTCGACAAGCGCAATTGTCACCGCTTGCATGCGGGCAGTAAAACACCGCATCAATTCGCCCACCTGCAGCACCTACTAATTTATGCATGCGGGCATGAATGGCATTGAGCATGGCCATATCAAACAACCCTCGCCCGACACCGGATTGATTGGTGGCGACCACCACACGATAGCCAGCCCGATTTAAGTTGGCAATGGCATCAAGGCTGCCCGGAACAGGCAACCACTCCTCTGGTGATTTGATAAACAGGTCGGAATCCTGATTGATCACACCGTCACGATCAAGAATAATCAGCTTCATGGTTACAGTATAACCTGAAGCTGGTAAAAATATCAGCCTGCGCTCACCGCAGCGACCCGCGCCACATGGATACGATTCGCAATATCCTGCCCGGAGAAACGCTTGGCAACGCCCCCTGCGTCTACTGACATCGCCAATCGCAAGGCGTTACGCCAGCACACAGCTTGCGGGTATGCATCGGTTTCATGCCCCGGACGTCCACGCACATCCGCCAAACCCGCCGCCAACACCCCTTCCAGGCGCTCCGGTCGTCGAAAGGCATCCAGATTTTCCAACAGCCTGACTTTATCTTCCGCCGACAATCGCGAAACCGCATGCATCTCACCATGCCAGCGCACCGTCAAGCGGGCAAGATCACGACAGACAGCAGGCACTTTTAAACGCTCGCACAATGAGCGCAACGGCGCATCGCCAAGCAACTCATGTCCGGTATGGTCAGGTGGTTCAGACACCGCTTTTCCCAAATCATGGGTCAGCGCAGCAAAGCGCACCTCCAGCGATGCTCCCGCACGCGCAGCCTGATCAACGACCAGCAGGGTATGCCAACCGGCATCAATCTCCGGATGGTGGCAAGGGTTTTGCCGCACCCCAAACAAACGATCAATTTCTGGCGCAATACGTGCCAAGGCACCACAATCGCGCAACACGGACAGCATGCGCGATGGCCGTTCGGCCATCAAACCCCGCGCGATCTCTTGCCACACCCGTTCCGGCACTAAATGATCGACCTCACCTGCCTGCACCATTTCACGCATCAATTGCAAGGTTTCGTCTGCCAGCCGAAAATCGGTAAAGCGCGCCAAAAATCGCGCACCGCGCAAAATTCGCAACGGATCTTCGGTAAACGCAGGACTGACATGACGGAATACCCGGGCTTGCAAATCGGCTTGCCCACCCCATGGGTCAACCAGACTGCCATCCGCAGCGCGTGCCATCGCGTTTACCGTAAAGTCACGCCGCAATAAATCCTGTTCAAGACTAACTGAAGGGTCGGCATGTACAACGAAACCGGTATACCCGGGCGCCGTTTTGCGTTCGGTGCGCGCCAATGCATATTCATCATGGGTCTGTGGGTGCAAAAACACCGGAAAATCACGACCAACCGGTTGAAAGCCTTGCGCCAGCATCGCATCAACGGTGGCCCCTACCACCACATAGTCCCGGTCAGTGACCGGCAGCCCCAACATCGCGTCGCGTACTGCGCCACCCACCTGGTAAATATCCATTCACCGCACCACACTGAACAATGATCCCGCTGATTCCACCACGTCTTGTGCGATGAGTCAAATAGAAAGCAATTAGCCCGATCTTTTCGTAAATTTGCGTGCTCATCAGGTGCATTCATGAAATGATCGGACTAAAATGGCAATCCGTTGGCAGCGGCTGGCCCGCACGAATTTGATGCTGAGTGAACTGCGCTAATTGCGCCTGGGTTACACTGGCAGGTGCGCCATTAGCGTCAGGCCATGGCAATTCTCCAGCCAGCACGCGATTGATACCATGCAAACGGGCATTGGTTTCACTCACGAAATAGTCAAAACGCTGCCCCAGTTTACGATCAACACGCGCAACACTGCGATATAACCATTGTGGCAAATGCAGGCTACGCAATACGCCGTCTGCTCGCGCCAACGCGCGCACGCCATTTCGCGCCTGTCGCTGGGTCAAACCATAGCAATGCATCAGCATGGATACGATCGGCACCTCGGCATCTCGCATCAGCGTCCCCGGTCTTGCCAATATATGCCGGGCAATATGTGCGTCCATCGCCCATTCAGCCACCACATGCGCCACCATCGGCCAATCCAGCCACATACGCTCGTGTGCAGGCACAAAATGATGATGCGCTACCACATCTGCATACAGATGACTATAAAACCCCACAATCAGCGCCCGGTCTTCGTCATGGCGCGCCATCGCCAGCATGGCAGCGGCATTTTCCCAACAATGGGTATTATCGAATGCTGTCGTACCAACCGATCCGCCAACCAATGCCAGATCCGGCAAGCAGGCACCCGCCATCACCAATTTAGGATATCGGCTCACTGCCCGACGTAACTCACCGTCGAGCAGCGGCACGCCCCATACCAACCACTGGGCAAAAAAAACATGGGTATACAAGCCCCATGCATGCGCATCTGCGGATTGTAACAGCCAAGGCAAACACCAAAGCAGGCACCGGATTGTCTTTTTCATTGAGCAACCTCTCGCTACGTCATATACACCATCAAACGTATGAATGTTCTTGCAAGAATAGGTCACTCAAAAGACAATCTAATGATTATTCGATGAAGTTTTGATGACGTTAGTCGCTTGTTTTGTTAGCCCGATCGTTTCACCTTGTCCCTAGGGAAGCACTGATTAACGCATCCACGAGGAGCAAAGCACACC
>DDOT01000127.1:0-5555 GCA_002341815.1 Thiobacillus sp. UBA2487
CGTTTGCAACGTCTGTTGGCGCCGGAGCCGGGTTCGTTGTTCCGCTTGTTGAATCGCCCGCCACGCTGGGTCGGGATTGCCGAAACCCAGGAGTTGCGTCAGTCATCCGAAGAGTTTTCATTGGTGTTGCGTGATATGGCAGGTTTGCAGGAACGAATCAAATTATTGCAAGAAGAAATTGTGGCGATCATCGGTGAACGCACCAATCGCAGCGTGTTTGTGCTGACGGCGGTGACAGTGATTGCGTTACCGATAAACCTGACAGCCGGTTTGTTTGGTATGAATGTGGGTGGAATTCCGTTTAATCAGTCCACAACAGGGTTCTGGTTTGTTGTGGGGGGGCTGGTTTTTGTTACCTTGTTGGTGACATGGCTGATTTTTCGTTTGCGAGAGCATTGAATGTTCAAGCATGTTCGCAATATTTGTGTAATAACCGCACCCAGTGTGCGAGCAGGGCTATGAAATGATCGGGATATAAAAAACCGGCGCAAGCACCGGTTTTTTATAAAATGGATCAACCTGCAAAAAACGCCTTGACCTTTTCCATAAACGATTGGGCTTTCGGGTTGTGCCGTTTCCCATCGGCTTGCGCTATGGTTTCCAGTTCACGCAGTAACTCTTTTTGTCGCTCAGTCAAGTTAACCGGCGTTTCAACCATCACATGACACAGTAAATCGCCAGGTGCGCTCGAACGTACCCCTTGAATGCCTTTCCCCCGCAGGCGGAATACCTTGCCGGTTTGTGTTTCGGTCGGGATTTTGATTTTGGCGTGCCCGTCCAGGGTGGGAATTTCAATTTCACCGCCCAATGCTGCCACCGTAAAGCTGACCGGCATTTCGCAATGCAAATCGTTGTGATCGCGCTGGAAAACCGCATGCGGCTTTAGATGCACCACCACGTACAGGTCGCCGCTCGGGCCATGGTTCTGCCCTGGCTCTCCTTCACCGGACAGGCGAATTCGGTCGCCATTGTCCACCCCTGCAGGAATACGCACCGACAAGGTCTTGTTGCGTTTCACACGGCCTGCGCCATGACATTCAGGACAGGGGTTTGGAATAATCTTGCCGCTGCCATGGCATTTTGGACAGGTCTGTTGCAACGAGAAAAATCCTTGTTGCATGCGTACTTGACCGTGGCCGTGACAGGTAGGACAAGTGGTCGGCTCGGTACCGGGCTTTGCCCCACTGCCGTGACATGTTCCACATTCTTCCTGGGCAGGAATGCGAATACGGGTTTCGGTGCCGCGTGCCGCTTCCTCCAGTGTGATTTCCAAGTTGTATTGCAGATCGGCACCGCGGTAGGTTTGGTTGCGGCCTCGCCCGCCAGCACCGCCAAAAATATCACCAAAGATATCGCCGAATGCATCGCCAAAGGGGTTGCCGCCACCGCCTCCCATGCCGGCAGACGGGTCAACGCCAGCATGTCCATATTGGTCATAAGCTGCGCGTTTTTGCCGGTCAGTAAGCGTTTCGTAGGCCTCTTTGGCTTCTTTGAACAGCTCTTCGGCCTTCGGATTATCCGGGTTGCGGTCAGGATGGTGCTTCATCGCCAGACGGCGATAAGCTTTTTTAAGATCGTCATCGCTGGCGTCACGGTTGACGCCCAGCACTTCGTAATAGTCGCGTTTAGCCATTTCTCTAAGCTCGTTTGTAAACACAAGCGGGCGGCCGTGGTAACAGCCGCCCGGCAGGGTGATTGAGCAAAATTACTTCTTGTCTTTTACTTCTTCAAACTCGGCGTCAACCACATCATCATGGTTGGCTTGCGCTGAGCCCTGTCCTCCGGTTTGTGTGCCGGTCGCACCCTGATTTGCCGCGGATTGCATGTGCTCGCCCAATTTCATGGCTGCTTCAGATAATGCGTGTGTCTTGGCTTCGATATCGGCCTTGTCATTACCCTTGATGGCGTCTTCAGCCGCCGCAATGGCAGCTTCCAGCTTGGCTTTGTCGTCAGCAGGCACCTGCTCGCCATATTCCTTCAGCGATTTTTTGGCGGTGTGAATCAGGTTGTCGCATTGATTACGTGCGTCAACCAGTTCGCGTGCGCGGCGATCATCTTCAGCATGGGCTTCAGCATCTTTGACCATTTGCTGAATTTCAGCTTCAGACAAGCCTGAGCTGGCCTGAATGCGGATCTTATTTTCTTTGCCGGTGGCCTTGTCTTTGGCAGATACGTGCAAGATGCCATTGGCGTCGATATCGAACGTTACTTCAATTTGCGGCATGCCGCGCGGTGCCGGCGGAATGTCCGACAGATTGAACTGGCCAAGACTCTTGTTGCCGGAAGCCATTTCGCGTTCACCTTGCAGCACGTGAATGGTCACGGCATTCTGGTTGTCTTCGGCCGTTGAGAACACTTGGCTGGCCTTGGTTGGGATGGTGGTGTTCTTTTGAATCAGCTTGGTCATTACACCACCCATGGTTTCAATACCCAAGGACAGCGGGGTCACGTCAAGCAACAACACATCTTTTACTTCGCCTTGCAACACACCACCCTGAATGGCAGCACCAACGGCAACGGCTTCATCGGGGTTGACGTCACGGCGCGGTTCCTTGCCAAAGAATTCTTTGACCTTTTCTTGAACCTTGGGCATGCGAGTCATACCGCCAACCAGAATAACGTCACCGATGTCGCCAATGCTGACACCTGCATCTTTGATGGCTTGGCGGCAAGGTGCAATGGTGCGCTCAACCAGTTCTTCGACCAGACTTTCGAATTTTGCACGCGTAATCTTGACCGCCAAGTGCTTGGGTCCGCTGGCATCTGCGGTGATGTAAGGCAGATTCACCTCGGTTTGTTGTGCCGATGACAGCTCGATTTTGGCTTTCTCGGCAGCTTCTTTCAGGCGTTGCAGGGCCAACATATCGTTGCGCAAATCAATGCCTTGTTCTTTCTTGAATTCATCCGCCAGAAAGTCGATGACGCGTTGATCGAAATCTTCACCACCAAGGAACGTGTCGCCATTGGTCGACAGCACTTCGAACTGGTGTTCGCCTTCGATTTCAGCAATATCGATGATGGAGATGTCAAACGTACCACCGCCCAGATCATACACGGCAATCTTGCGATCACCTTCTTTTTTGTCAAGCCCAAACGCCAGGGCAGCTGCCGTGGGTTCGTTGATAATGCGTTTGACTTCCAGTCCGGCGATGCGGCCCGCATCTTTGGTGGCTTGGCGTTGACTGTCGTTAAAATAGGCTGGAACCGTGATGACGGCTTCAGTAACCGGCTCGCCGAGATAATCTTCAGCGGTTTTTTTCATTTTCATCAAAACCTGTGCAGACACTTCTGGTGGCGAAATCTTGCGGCCACGCACCTCGACCCAAGCATCACCGTTGTCAGCTTTGACGATGGCATAAGGCATCAGGTTGATGTCTTTCTGTACTTCTTTTTCTTCAAAACGACGACCGATTAACCGCTTGACAGCAAACAGCGTGTTTTTCGGGTTGGTGACGGCTTGGCGCTTGGCGGCCGCGCCAACCAGGACCTCTCCATCTTCGGCGTAGGCGATGATGGAAGGCGTGGTGCGGGCGCCTTCTGCATTTTCAATAACCTTGGTGCTGCCATTTTCCATGACGGAAACACAAGAGTTGGTGGTGCCCAAGTCAATACCGATAATTTTTCCCATGTTTTAATCCTTGATAAGAAAATTTTGTTAGTTGCTATATAGGGGGTATTTGTCCGGTTTCAATAGCGCGCAGCAAAAATTTGCTGCGACTTGTTCATGCTTTGGGTTTCGCAACGCTGACCAGAGCGGGGCGAATAATACGGTCATGTAACTGATAGCCCTTTTGCAAAACGGTTACCACGGTGTTGGGTTCTGCATCGCTTTCCAGCATGCTGATGGCTTGGTGTTTGTGTGGGTCGAAACGCTCGCCGACCGGATTGATTTCCTGCAGGTTGGATTTTTCAAATGCGGCTGTTAGCTGGCGCAAGGTCAAGTTAACCCCGTTGCGGATGTTCTCGATGTCGGTGGATGCGTCATTGAGTGCGGCTTCCAGGCTGTCGCGCACAGCCAGCAGTTCGCCGGCAAAATTTTCCACAGCATATTTATGGGCATTGGCAACATCAATCTGCGCGCGTTTACGAATGTTGTCGGCCTCGGCGCGGGCACGCATCCAGGCATCGTGGTGTTCTTGTGCTGCCAGTTCCGCTTGTCGTAATGACTCTTCCAAGCTGGGTA
This sequence comes from Thiobacillus sp. UBA2487, assembly GCA_002341815.1. Taxonomy (GTDB): domain Bacteria; phylum Pseudomonadota; class Gammaproteobacteria; order Burkholderiales; family Sulfuriferulaceae; genus Sulfuriferula. Next base: position 4,184 of record DDOT01000127.1, read on the forward strand.
TGCTATCTTTGTTGGTTTCTTGATTTTGATTGCCGGTTGATTCTGCCATGCTGGTTTCATCAGCGGGTTGCATGTTTTCAGTCTGCTCGTTTGCCATGTGAAGCTCCGTGTGAATGACTGTCGCGGAGGTTGTGGCATGCCGGAAAAATTCAAGTCCTGTAAAAAATTATTTTTGACGTCTTTATTTCTGCCATGAAAGGCGCTAGACTTGGGGTTTGTATATTCAAGATAAGGTTATCCTGAATGAGCGCCGTTGCCCACGAGCAAACCCGGTCGCTGCAAATCCTTGATTTGGATAAATTTGAAGCAGCCGGCTTGAAACATGACCCCTACGACTATTTTACCGTGCCTGGTTTTATTCGGGCGGAGCAGGTCGCACGCGTGGTTGCCGATTTTCCGCAAATCGACAAAGCAGGCAGCTTCCCGGTAAACACGCTTAAGCCTGGCCCGGCATTTTTTGAGCTGATGGCGGAATTGGAAGGCCCTGTGTTCCGTGCAGCAGTTGAGCGCAAGTTTAATCTGGATCTGGCCGATCGTCCTACCATGATCACGGTGCGTGGGCATACCGATGATACCGACGGGCGCATCCATACCGACAGCAAAACCAAACTGATTACCATGCTGATCTACTTCAATGATGATTGGCAAGGTCAAACCGGTGGCCGGTTACGTATTTTGCGCTCGGGAACCGATCTTGAGGATTATGCGGATGAAGTCGAGCCGGCCATGGGCACATTGCTGGCATTCAGACGCAGTGATAACTCTTGGCATGGACATAAACCCTATGTGGGGCCGCGTCGTGCGTTGCAGTTAAACTGGGTGGTGAGTGAGCAAGTCAAACAGCATGAGCAACGCCGGCATGGCGTATCGGCATTTTTCAAAAAACTGTTTAACAAACAACCTTACTTAGGCTGATTGAGCGATGGCGCAACCCACAGCTTGGGTGTTGTCCAATGGATTGATCGGTATGGATAACCAATCCGTTGGCTTGGCTGAAGCACTGGGATTGGACATGCAGATCAAACGTATTCAGCCAGCCTTCCCTTGGAATTATCTGCCTTCCGGTGTGTGGTTAGCGCCTCTCTATTTTTTAACGCCAGACAGTGATCGATTAGAGCCGCCATGGCCGGATGTGGTAATCGGCACCGGGCGTTTGAACGTCGCAGCGTCGGTGGCTATTCGCAAAAAAAGCCAAGGCAAATCCATCAATATTCGTGTGCAACATCCGCGGGTCAGTCTATCCGGTTTTGATTTTGTGGTTGCACCGCAACACGATCATTGTCGCGGAAGCAATGTGATCGAAACCGTAGGGGCAGTTAACCGTGTCACCCGTGCGCGCATGGCGCAATCTGCCAAGCAGTTTGCGCCAGCG
>DDOT01000127.1:5638-7417 GCA_002341815.1 Thiobacillus sp. UBA2487
GCGCGCGGTGGCAGCCTGTTGGTTACGCCTTCCCGTCGAACTGCGCCTGAAGTGATTGAACCGTTTCGTGCAATTCTGCGGGACGTTCCCGGTCAACTGTGGGATGGGCAGTCCGAAAATCCCTATTTTGGTTGGCTTGGATTGGCAGATTATATCGTTGTGACGGCAGATTCTGTGAACATGACATCCGAAGCTGCTTTTACCGGCAAGCCGGTGTTGGTGGCCGGACTGTCAGGCGCCAATCATAAATTTGAACAATTCCATCGGGGTTTGCAAGAACGCGGCTGTACGCGGCCGTTTCTCGGGGAGTTGCAGGACTGGCAATACAAACCGCTCGATGAAACCCGTCGGGCTGCTGAAATTATCAAGCAACAAATAGGATGGTGATATGGCGATCAATGTGGAAATGTTCAGCAATGTAAAAGGCAAAAGTGGTTTTTTTAAAGCGATAGGGCACCCGATGGTCGTGCCATTGGTACGATCGCTGTATGACCGCTTGCAAGCGGCGGGTACGATTGCCATTTATGATCCGCACGGCTTTGTTAACGGGTTGCATGAGTTTTATCCATTGTCCGAATTCCAGATTGAATCGACATATGTACAAAAAATCGAAGACTTGGATAAAATCGTCTTGGGGCATGCTGTGCGACCAGTTACCGCATTGCCACAGACCAAGGCCAAGGCACTGTTGGTAACATCGTTTGATGCTAAACGACTGATTCACCATATTCGTCATTTGGTGCCGGAGGGTATGCTGATATTTAGCTTGGATGATGTGCGTTTGCCAGAGAGCATGTTGACCAATCGCAGTTTTTATCTCGATCCGCTCAATTTTGCCACCAACTTTGGTTTTTTACGTGAGGGACAGAACATCCACATGCGCATGGCGACCTGTGATTATTGGTCGGGATTGGGTGCAGCCGGGGTTCCACGCATCTGGTGTTGCCTGTTTGGACAACACGGTGAAATTCTGGCCCAGTGGGAAGAACAGGTGCCTGCAGCCGGTGCCAGTATTGTGTTCGATAGCAAGCAAATTCGTGAACGTTTCGACTTGGGCGATTTCGTGGCCTCGTTGTTTATTCACGTGTTGGGCGTGGCACGCCATGATGTTGTCAAATATGCCTTGGATGTTTATGGCGACGAGCCAACCGTATTGTCGTGCAGTCACGATGCCAACGCTTGGCCATCCGATTTGTTTGCCGGTTTGCCTGCGCCGCAAGACAATGAAACCATCATCATGTGGATTCAGAACAGCCATCCCGTGCCTATTCCAGCCCATACGGTTGGCATCAACCTGATGGGTGAAAATGACATCCGCAAAGTTCCGGTTGATATTCCACCATTTGGTATTTATGGTTTGAATGTGGGCGAGTTTTTCCCGGAGGCCCGCTGGCCGCAGCAGTTTGAAGTGCAGGCGGGTCGACATTTCGTGCGTCCGCGCTATGAGGTATTTGTCAAGGGCGGCCGCGACCGAATGGCGCACGTCAATGTCGAACGCAATGATTTGACGGCTGATCCGCATATTCCCGAGCTTACACAGTTGCTTGGCAAAAGTTATGTATTGCCGGCACCCATTCTACCAGTTGATCGCTGGAATAGTGTCATGCAACCCAATCCGATGTCGACAGCCCAGATTAATATGCCCTACAAGGCCATTTTTTATGATGCAAGCGGGCTGGAAGTCGGCAGTTATTCATTTGGCTGTTTGCCACGCAATGCACATGTCGCGGTGGATATCAATGCGGTATTGGCGGAACAATCGGCCCGATTGCCGAGTGG
>DDOT01000127.1:7425-8229 GCA_002341815.1 Thiobacillus sp. UBA2487
GGGTAGGGGATGGCTGGATTCACGGTCTGTTCCGTTATACCCAGCATGCGAGTGGCCATGTTGCCGAAACCAGTTTTGGCGGGCATATTTATAATACCGTTCTGACGTATAAAACTGAACCTCAGTCGTATATCTCTGTGCCACCGGGTCTGAGTACCCGTTTGTTTTTGCGTTTGGGCGATGCACCGCTTGATACGTTCTGCCATTTGATTTATCCGGCGTCAACACCGTGGCATTCTCAATCAGATACCACCTTGACCTTGTTCGATCGTATGGGAAATGAAGTCGCCAACACCCATATCAGCATTCCCTGCAGCGGTTCTAAACACTGGTGTTATAGCGAGGTGTTTGATGCGAACACCCGGGCCCAGGCAGGAGATGGTGCTTACATCATGATTCGTGACCTTACCTGTCGGTTATTTGGGTATCACGGTACTACCCGTGACGATGTTGCGTTCTGCATGGATCATATGTTTGGCTTTTAACGTGATTTTTCAAATAATCAACGGGATGGTTGTGCAGGATGCACACTTTTTGATGATGCGTGTTGGTTTATGAAAAGATCGGATTAAGCTAACCCTGTTGCGAGCGGCGGGTTGTTGACTCGACAACCTGCCCGCTTTGAACGAATATGCTAACTTGGCAACTCAGGCAGGAAATAAAATGCTGGATTTAACCTCAATACCACCAAGTCAGTTGCAAACGGCAGCATTTGAGCCGGTACGCAACCTGAAAACCGGCGAATCCGTACAATTGCTGTTTGCTGAACAGCCTGATATGACCTTGCAGAGTTTGACCCTGCGT
>DDOT01000032.1:0-3488 GCA_002341815.1 Thiobacillus sp. UBA2487
ATTCATGAAAAGATCGGGTTAAAGTGCTGGTTTGGTCGCTGGGCCGACATTTTTGATGTGTCCAGTTGAACTGAAGAGGCGAACAATGAGATGATTACACCTTCAACATTACATTACGCTGGGTAACATGACTGCTTCCATTTTGGATGGAAAAAAACTGTCGGCTGAAATCATTGCCGGTTTGCGGGGTGAGGTAGATGCGCGCGCGCTGGATGGTCTTGATGTGCCGTCGTTGGCTGTGATTTTGGTGGGTAGTGATCCGGCGTCCCAAGTTTATGTGCGTAACAAGCGCAATGCGTGCGAACAGGTAGGCATTCGGTCAATCATGCATGAATTGCCGACCAGTGCCACGCAAGCCGAGTTGCTGGGTTTGATCGGCGAGTTAAATCACAACATGGATGTGCATGGCATTTTGGTGCAGTTGCCATTACCGTCGCATATTGATCCGGAATCTGTCATTGAGCGCATTGATCCTCGCAAGGATGTGGATGGTTTTCATCCATACAATATCGGTCGTCTGGCGGTACGGATGCCTGATTTGCGTTCGTGTACGCCGTATGGCGTGATGCGTTTGCTGGCCTTGGCGCATGCTGACGTAAAGGGCAAACATGCCGTGGTGGTGGGTGCGTCTAACCACGTGGGGCGTCCGATGGGACTTGAATTGTTGCTGGCCGGTTGTACGGTCACCACGTGTCACCGGTTTACCCATGATTTGGCAGAACAAGTTGCCCGTGCCGATATTCTGGTGGTGGCGGTTGGCAAGCCCGGACTGGTTAAGGGGGAATGGGTGAAGCCCGGTGCTACGGTGATTGATGTGGGTATCAATCGCTTGTCTAATGGCGTTTTGTGTGGTGATGTTGATTTTGCGGTGGCGCAGGAGCGTGCTGCGTGGATTACACCTGTCCCGGGTGGTGTGGGGCCGATGACTGTGGCAATTTTGATGGAAAATACCCTTAAAGCTGCCCGTAAGGTGGATGTGCAAGTCACTGAAATGCTGTTGCAACAATCGCATCTGGATCGTTAGTTTGCGCTTCAGGTTTGGGTGTGCCACGTAGCGCACCCAATTCAGGCTGGTTTGTACAGTTTAACCTTGTGGTGACAGCAAGCGGGTAATTAGCGCGCCTTCCAGGCCATCTGGCAAGGGGATGCGCACACGGTGCCCACTGCCGGGAGCCACGGTCACCATTTCACCGGCCATGTTGTGCATGGTTTGCAGTTGAACGATTTGGTTGCCGTGCGGGTGGATGATTTCCAGTTGATCGCCGACAGCGAAGTGGTTGCGCACATTGATTTCTGCCCAAGAGCCTTGATAGCCTACCAAATCGCCAACGTATTGACCGCGTTTGCTTTCCGAATGACCGCGCAGGTAATTTTGGTATTCATGGGTGTGGTGGCGTTCGTAAAAGCCGTCGGTATAGCCGCGATTGGCCAGTCCTTCCAGATCCGCCAGTAAGGCGGGGTTAAATTCGCGACCGGCAACGGCATCGTCGATGGCGCGGCGATAGCTTTGTACGCTGCGGGCAACATAATAGACGGATTTGGTGCGCCCCTCAATTTTCAGCGAGTCGATCCCCATGGCAATCAACTTGCCAACGTGTTCAATGGCGCGTAAATCGCGAGAATTCATGATGTATGTGCCGTGTTCATCTTCCATGATCGGCATCAATTCGCCGGGACGCTCGGATTCTTCTATCAGATACACTTGATCTGCCAAGGGGTGGCGTTGTTGTTGGCCACAGCTCGCCAAATCTGGCGGTGTGTTTATGGCAGTGCGGGCATCGAACGGGATCTTTTGCCAATCGCCGGCATCGTTGTCTTGCGCATCATGTACTTTATAATCCCAGCGGCACGAATTGGTGCATGTGCCCTGATTGGGGTCACGGTGATTGAAATAACCCGATAGCAGACAGCGGCCGGAGTATGCAATGCAAAGTGCACCATGGACGAATACCTCCAGCTCCATATCAGGGCAGCGCTGGCGAATTTCCGCAATTTCATCCAGTGACAACTCGCGTGACAGGATCACGCGGGTGAGTCCCAGTGATTGCCAAAACTTGACGCTGGCGTAATTAACGGTATTGGCTTGTACTGACAGGTGAATCGGCATGTCAGGCCAACGTTCGCGTACCATGATAATCAACCCCGGGTCGGCCATGATCAACGCATCGGGTTGCATGGCGATGACGGGTTCCATGTCGGCCAGATACGTGTGCACCTTTGCGTTGTGCGGCATCAAGTTGCTGGCAACAAAGAATTTTTTTCCGATCTGGTGTGCTTCTGCAATACCGATCGATAATTCTTCCAGACGAAACTCATTGTTGCGTGCGCGCAAGGAATAGCGCGGTTGCCCGGCGTAAACAGCGTCTGCACCAAAGCGAAATGCAGCACGCATTTTGTCGAGTGTGCCGGCGGGAGCCAAGAGTTCTGCCGTTTGCATGTATTTATCCATTGCGATGTGCCAATGTCGTGGCGAGCCCCAGGTAACTGGCTGGCGTCATGGCCTGTAAACGGTTGCGTTCTTCGGATGGAATCGGCAAGGTGTCGATAAACGCATGCAGGCTGGCGCGGTTGATGCCACTTTTGCCACGCGTTAACTCCTTAAGCTGTTCGTAGGCATTGGGCACTTTGTAGCGACGCATCACGGTTTGGATGGGCTCGGCCAACACTTCCCAGGTATGATCCAAGTCTTCAGCCAGTCGGGTTGGATTGGCTTCCAGTTTGTTGAGTCCGCGCAAGGTGGATTCAAGTGCCAACAGGCTGTAACCAAAGGCCACGCCCATGTTGCGCAGAACGGTTGAGTCGGTTAAATCGCGTTGCCAGCGCGAGACGGGTAGTTTTTCTGCTAAGTGACGTAACAAGGCATTGGCAATGCCAAAATTACCTTCGGCGTTCTCAAAATCAATCGGATTGACTTTGTGCGGCATGGTGGATGAGCCGATTTCGCCGGCTTTCACTTTTTGCTTGAAGTAGCCGAGTGAGATATAACCCCAAATATCGCGGTTCAGGTCAATCAGAATGGTATTGATGCGACTGACGGCATCAAACAGTTCAGCCATGTAGTCATGTGGTTCAATTTGGGTGGTCATCGGGTTGAATTCAAGTCCCAGTGATTCTACAAAGCATCGCGCAAAACGTTCCCAGTCAAATTCCGGCCAAGCCGCCAGGTGCGCACTGTAATTACCAGTGGCGCCATTTAGCTTGCCCAGCAGGCTGATATTGATAAGTGATTGGCGTTGGCGCAGCAAACGAGCTACCACATTGGCCAATTCTTTGCCCAGCGTGGTGGNNCGCGACAACATCGGCAAATCGGCCAGTTCATCGGCTTGGTGGGTCAGGCGTTGGATAACCTGATCCAATGCAGGCAGCAATACATGGTCACGGCCGGCTTGCAGCATGAGGGCATGGGACAGGTTGTTGATGTCCTCAGATGTGCAGGCGAAATGAATGAATTCGCTGGCAGCAGCTATTTCTGCATTGTGGGCAAAGCG
>DDOT01000032.1:3499-3820 GCA_002341815.1 Thiobacillus sp. UBA2487
GGACGAATGTAATATTCAACTGCCTTGACGTCATGGTTTGTCGTGCGTTCGAGTTGTTTGATGGCATCTGCATCATGTTCGTTAAAATCAGTCGCCACTTGATCGAGTTCGGCAACAGTGGTCGCTGAAAAGGGTGCGATATCAGCCAAAGCCGGTTCTGCCGCCAATGCTTTTAACCATTCAATTTCAACGCGCACCCGCTGATGCATGAGACCCAATTCGCTAAACACAGGGCGTAAGGCATCTACCTTGCTTGCGTAACGACCATCAAGAGGGGATAAGGCATTGAGTGGTGTAAGATTCATAATGATGTTGGGGAGA
>DDOT01000108.1:0-409 GCA_002341815.1 Thiobacillus sp. UBA2487
CCCTCGGGTCGCGCCATCAGGCTGAGTTGCCAACCATTGGCTTGCGCCAACTGACGGGCGATTGCCAAACCCAGTCCGCTGCCGCCAGTGGCCAGATTACGCGATTGCTCCAAGCGGTGAAACGGGCGAAATACCGCTTCTAGCTGATCGGGCGGAATACCGGGACCGCGATCCATCACGTCAATCACACACTGCGCTTGGTCTTTGCGACACTGCACCTCGATCTCGGCAGGCTGGTCATTCACGCGACCATAGCGCATGGCATTTTCCAGCAAATTGGTCAGCACACGCTGCAAGGCATGCCCGGCAATCGCCAGTTCGCACGGCTCGCCAGCGGCAAACTGAATACGAGCGCCCGAGCGGCGCGCATCGTCTACCACCTCTGCCACCAAACCGTGTACATCCTGAT
>DDOT01000108.1:527-1750 GCA_002341815.1 Thiobacillus sp. UBA2487
CCGCATGCGTGCCAGCGGCGTGCGCAAATCATGCGAGATGCCGGCCAGCATGGTGGTGCGACTGGTCAGCAATTCCTGAACTTCCTGCACCATGCGGTTAAAAGCCATGCCCAGGCTCGCCAACTCTTGCGCGCCATCCTCCGGCAAAGGGGTTGGCACTTGCCCTTGCCCAACTTTGGCTGCGGCCAGCGACATGGCCTGCAGGCGTAATGAGATGCGCCGCACCAACACCAGCGAAGTGAGCCAACTCAGCAGGGCAGCCAAGCTGATCAACCCCACCGCGGTTTGCAGTGCGTGTACATAATAGCGGCGCTCTTCGAAGCCGATATGCATCAGATGTCCGCCCATGCGCAGATTGACCCACACCCAGCCATGTTTATCTACGACAAAACGCACCGGCTGTCCGGTGCGCTGCTCCAACGCGTGTTGAATATTACGGCTGTTAACGAAATGCACTGCGTCGTCTTGATCGCCCTGTACAAAGCGTCGGATACGCAGGCGATGGTTGCGCGCCAACTCGGCTTCAAAGGCCGGACGCGTGCCGGGCGGCAATTCAACCCACGTTTGCGCTGTTAAGACAATCAGCGCTGCCAGATCATCGGCCGAACGTTTGGCCAGCGGATTTAAAATCAGCGATACCACAATGGCCATGGCAATCGCCTGCCAGACCAAAAACGCCACCCCTAATGTAGCAGCGGTTTGTCCATACAAGCTACGCACCGGCATCAGGTTTGTACGCCTTTGGGGGAAAACAGATACCCCTGCCCCCAGATGGTGCGAATATATTCCGGTTCAGTGGGATTGCGTTCAATTTTGCGGCGCAAGCGGGTCACCCGCACATCGATGCTGCGATCGAACGGATCGCGGTCATAGCCTTTCAGCATGTCCATCAACTGATCACGCGACAACACGCGGTTCGGGTGCTGAACAAAAATTTGCAGAATGGCAAATTCCGCCGAGGTCAGGCTGACCGGTTCACCGGCCTTGCTCAGCGACTGCGCATCCAGATTCAACTCAAATTCGCCGAAACGCGCCACATTCACCTGACGGGTTGCCACGACATCGGCATCCTGCTTGCGCCGCAACACCGCACGCATACGCGCCAGCAGTTCACGCGGATTAAAGGGCTTGGCCAGATAGTCATCGGCACCAACCTCCAACCCCACGATACGGTCAATGTCTTCCCCGCGCGCCGACAGCATGATGATCGGAATCGAGACGCT
>DDOT01000108.1:1843-2919 GCA_002341815.1 Thiobacillus sp. UBA2487
TCCTGACCATTCTGCGCCAACTGTACCGAAAACCCGTTACCGGTCAGGTATTGTTGCAACAACTGGCGCAAGCCTTCGTCATCATCCACCACCAGCACATTCACGTCTTGTTCCATGCACCCGTTACCCCAGTTATGCAATGCGACACAGTTTACCACGCCACCACGCCTTGCATGGGGCATTGGCCATCAGCAAGCTGTCCGCCGCACGAATCGATTGGTCCAAGACATGAGACCAAACAAAAATGGGTGCCGAAGCACCCATTTTTGGTCAAGCCGTTACACCAGATTATTTCCAGGCGTAAGCGACACCCACCGTGTCTTGGTACATGCTGGTTGATGCCGTACCACCACCCAAACCTTGTGGAATGCTCGCAGTTTGCGTATTGTTAAAGGCATGCACATAGGCCACCGTCCAGACATTGCCGCTGTCGGTCACATAGGAAGTACCCAAGGTCAGGTGATCGGTAATCACCCCTGGCGCCAATTCATTCAGCATAAGCGCTTGGTTTTGAACCGGGTTTTGGCTGTGGTTCCAACCCGCACGCAACGTCCAGCGGGTGTTGTATTGATATTCGGCACCCACTTTCCACACATTGATGTTTTGCCAATCGAAGCCGGAGCCGTTTGGTGCGCCAAACTTTCCAGTTGTGAGCAGGCCAGTAGTAGGTGAAACATTAAATCCATTTCCGATCCCACTGGCACCGGAGTAGTTAATGACTTNNAAGTGCGCCATTCGATGCAATATTGAAACCATTACCAATACCACTCGCACCAGAATAGTTAATGACTTCATAATCCAGTGCCAACTTCAATGCTGATGTGGTTTGCCACGCGATGCCCAGCGAGTAATTTTCCGGCAAGTCCAGCTCGCCACCATTCGGGAACAAGCCGGCATATTTACTCATTTTGCTCATGGTGATTTTGCTGGCGTAATCCGCGCCCAAAGTTACGGTAGGCGAAATTTTGTACATAACACCGACTCGCACGCCGGCGCCAGTTGAACTATCGGTGCCAGTATTAGTCAATGCATTGCTATTTACGCTGTACGAATTGAAGCCCTGCAACCCTTGGGCA
>DDOT01000033.1:0-1564 GCA_002341815.1 Thiobacillus sp. UBA2487
TGTTGTACACCGTATCAGGTTTGGTCTCGGTGCTGGTCAAGATACTGTTTTCAAGATTTTCGAGCTTTTCCTTCTTGTTACGACTGCGCCGCATGGCCAATGCCAACGTAGCCAACAAGATCGCACCGGCACCTGCCCCCAGATACAGCGGGTTGATCATCTCATACCATTTAGGTGCGGGAGGCACCGGCGGTGGTGTCAGTTTGATCGGATGATGCTTGATCGGATGGTGCTTGGGCGGCATAACCGGCGACTGCGTCGCAGGCGTCACTGGTATTGCTGCCGGAGCTGGCGGAATCGTGGCTTGGGCTTGCTGCTGTTGCTTGAGTGCCAGCAATTTTTGCATATCCTGAATATTTTTCTGCAATAACTGCTCACGCACGTGAGCCTCTGCCAACGCTTTTTGCTGTGCAGCGCGTTCATCTTGGGCCGCAAGTTTGCCGCCCTCTTCACCAGCAGGACCGGATGCTGCAGATTTTGACAACTTCAGCACATCTCTTCCCGCCTCAACCGGTGCTGCTGATTTATCTTCCACACCACTGGTCACTTTACCTGCAGTCGATGCACCCTGCACATGCTTCGCCGCTCCTGATTCAGCAGCCAATGCAACCTTCTGGCGATATGCGTCCCAATTTTGGGTTTGTGCGTGCACTTCCCGGGTGGCTTCAGCCGGTGTAACCGACTGCAATGCCGAAGAATCGGGCAAGTGCAGCACAACGCCTGCTTTCAAGCGATTCATGTTACCGTCGAACGCGTGCGGATTGGTGTGATACAAACCAACCAGCATCTGATCCAGCACCACGCCTTCAGGCAAGTGTTGTTCTGCAATCCGACTTAACGTCATCCCGGGCCTGACTTTCACCGTGCCGGAACCCGGATTACCTGTAGCCACATTCATCGGTTTGGCCGGGGTTTCTGCAACCTGACGGGGAGGCGGGAGCAAACCGCGTTGTGCCGAAGCATCGGACCGGGGTTCCGCACTCGTCATTGGCACGGAAGTATTCGCACCCGCCGGCAACGATGACGCACCAACTGCCGGACTGACCACCATGGATTGTGCATGTTCTTGCGCTGCCAAACCCGGTGGATCCAATAACAGCGTATATTCACGCATCATCTGTCCACCACTCCAATCCAGTTCGATAATTAAATCAAGAAATGGATCACGAACAGGGTTATTGCTGGTCAGATGCAACACCGTGCCACCGTCAGCACGCTGCACAAGTTTAAAATGCAAGCCTTGCAAACTACTGGCCATTTCAACATTAGCCGAACGAAACGCATCGGGTGGTGCCAACTGTGCATGCAAGTTTTTGAATTCAGATGGATCTGCAAGTAACACCTCTATATCTGCATCCAGCGGTTGCCCCAATGCCGACTGCACATTCAACTTACCCAACCCCGCTGCATGCACCGGCATACCCAGCAAAAGCACCATTGCTGCCGATACGGCCGTTACCAGTTTTGTTGTTCGCATTATCCCTGTCCCTCGTTTGTTTTACTGATAAATCACGGTGTTGCAACAAGCAGCCAAAAAAATAGCATCAGAATATATGATAATTTC
>DDOT01000033.1:1595-2543 GCA_002341815.1 Thiobacillus sp. UBA2487
CCCTACTCAGCGCTGCAATAAAATCCGCAACATACGGCGTAACGGTTCAGCAGCGCCCCACAACAATTGATCGCCAACCGTAAACGCAGACAGGTACTCGCCTCCCATATATAACTTGCGCAGGCGTCCAACCGGCACACGTAAACCACCGGTTACCGCGGTTGGTGTCAACCGCTGCATACTGGCATCACGCTCATTAGGCACTACATCCACCCACTCATTATGCGCTGCCAGCATGGCCTCAATTTCAGGCAATGGAACGTCACGCGTCAATTTGATAGTCAACGCCTGACTATGGCAACGCATGGCGCCAATTCGCACACACAAGCCGTCAATGGCAATCGGCGCATGGCTCATGCCCAAAATTTTATTGGTTTCGGCGCGCGCCTTCCATTCTTCCTTGCTTTGGCCGTTGCCCAAATCCTTATCAATCCAGGGGATCAAACTACCCGCCAATGGCACACCAAACTGGCTGGCCGGAAAGTCCGCCGAGCGTAACACAGACGCAACACCGCGATCAATATCAAGAATAGCAGCGGCGGGATCAGCCAATAAACCACTGACGCTATCGCGCACCGCGCCCATCTGATTCAATAATTCACGCATATTTTGCGCACCTGCGCCTGATGCCGCCTGGTAAGTCATTGAACTGATCCATTCTACCAACCCGGCTTCAAACAGACCACCCAGCGCCATCAGCATCAATGATACGGTACAATTACCGCCGATAAAGTTCTTGACGCCACGCGCGAGCGCTTGATCAATGACCTGCCGGTTCACGGGATCCAGAATAATAACGCTGTCATCTTCCATTCGACGGGTAGATGCCGCATCAATCCAATAACCTTGCCAGCCTGCTGCACGCAACACATCGTAAATAGCCGTGGTGTAATCACCGCCCTGCGTTGACACCAACACATCCATTTCCCGCAAGGCATCAATATCATA
>DDOT01000103.1 GCA_002341815.1 Thiobacillus sp. UBA2487
CCCCGTCAGGCGGGGGCACATCGCTATAATTGATCACCCCATGGCTATCGACCCAACGAAACACCTCAGCGGCATTGACCATCCCCGCCATTAACAGCATCAGAATCAACCCGCATCGGATATGCATCAAGTCCTCCCACAGACTCATCACCTGTTTATTATGTTATGCCATGCCATTATGCCGTAACAAAGCCGCCACATCCGGCTCACGCCCGCGAAACGCAACAAATGATTCGCGGGCGGAGCGCGATCCACCAACCGCCAGCACTTCATCCCAAAAGCGTCGCCCTGTCGCAGATGACAACACGCCCTGCTCTTCAAACGAACCGTACACATCGGCTGACAGCACTTCAGCCCACTTATAACTGTAATAACCCGCTGCGTAGCCGCCGGCAAAAATATGCGAAAAACTGTTGGCAAAGCGGTTATACGCCGGCGGAATAAACACCGCCACTTGCTGGCGTACGCGTTCCAGCACATTCAACACGCTTTCGCCAGGCTGACGTTGACGATTATGTAACGCCAGATCAAACAAGGCAAATTCAATTTGTCGCAGGGTCGCCAAACCGCTTTGAAAATTCTTTGCACCCAACATGCGGTCAAACAGCACGCGCGGGAGTGATTCGCCCGTTTCTGCATGGGCGGTCATGTGTTGCAGCACCTCCCATTCCCAACAGAAATTTTCCATAAACTGCGAAGGCAGTTCAACCGCATCCCATTCCACGCCATGAATGCCTGACACACCCAATTCTTCCATCTTGGTCATCAAGTGATGCAGGCCATGACCAAATTCATGAAACAGGGTCAATACCTCGTCGTGGGTAAACAGCGCAGGGCGTCCGCCCACGGGTGCTGAAAAATTACAGTTCAGATACGCCACCGGTAACTGGATAACATCACCCTTGCGCCGTCGGGTGATCACATCATCCATCCACGCGCCACCACGCTTGTGCTCACGCGCATACAAATCCAGATAAAACCGGCCGATCGGCGCACCCTGTTCATCCAGCACCTCAAAAAATCGCACGGTCTCATGCCAAACCGGTGCGTGAGCTTCCCGCACCGTCAAGCCATACAACGTGTGTACCACGCGAAACAGCCCGGCCAACACGACGGGTTCGGGGAAATACTGTTTCACGTCCTGATCGGAGAAATCGTAGCGCGCCACCCGCAATTTTTCACTGGCCCACGACAAATCCCACGATTGCAAATCGGTTAACGCCAGTTGTTCAGCGGCAAACGCACGTAATTCCTGCAAATCACGTTCGGCATATGGTCGCGCGCGCGTCGCCAGATCGTCGAGAAAGGCCCGCACCTGCTCGGGTGTATCTGCCATTTTGGTGGCCAGCGACAATCCGGCATAATCAGCAAAGCCTAATAAAGTGGCTGCTTCTTGACGCAGCTCTAAAATTCGTTGCATCAGCGGCGCATTATCGCGCTCAGCGGGACCAAATTCGGAAGCGCGCGTAGCATACGCATGATACATTTTTTCACGCAATGCGCGCGATTCTGCATATTGCATGACTGGAATATACGACGGCGCATGCAAGGTGAATTTCCAACCGCTACGCCCGTCACGCGCCGCCGCCTCGCGTGCAGTCTGCACCACATCGTCCGGCAAGCCGAGCAAATCGGCTTCGCTATCCACCCACATCGCCCAATCGTTGGTGGCATCCAGCACATTTTCTTCAAACCGCGCGGCCAACTGCGACAACCCGGCTTGCACGTCTCGAAAACGCTGCTGTTGTTCTGCGGGTAGCTCCGCTCCCCCCAAACGGAAATCCCGCAATTCGTTTTCTACCACCCGACGCTTTTCATCTGACAATGCCACAAAATCGTCGCGCTGCCGAATCACGGAAAATGCGCGATACAACACCGGATGTTGCGCCAAGCTGGTGTAATACTCACTGATTTTCGGTAAGTTTTCGTTATAGGCAACTCGCCATTCCGCGCTGTTCATCACCGCATTCAAATGCGCCACAATGCCCCATGCGCGCGTTAAACGCTCGTTGGCATCTTCCAACGGCGTGACGAAATTTTGCCAGTCGGCTTGGCTGGCCACCTCGGACAAACGCTCGATCAACGCACGGTTGTCGGCCAACAATTGATCCACCGCCGGGGTGATATGGGTAACCGATATGTCGCCAAAACGGGGCAAACCAGAAAAATCAAGCAAAGGATTCATGCAAACACCTGTGACAGAACAACGATCAAAACGAATATAATAACCGTTCTTTATGTTAACGCAGGTCAATATGACGCAAAAAAGTGCACATCTGCAAAAATTTCTCGATTTTCAGCCCCAATTGGCGGAAAACGCTTGGGTACACCCCAGCGCAACCCTGATTGGCCAGGTCAGCATCGGTGCCGCCAGCTCAATCTGGTGCGGCGTGGTGATTCGCGGCGACGTCAATCAAATTCGTATCGGCGAACGCAGCAACATACAAGACAACAGCGTATTGCATGTGTCGCACGCGCACCCTGCCGATCCGCAAGGCGCACCGCTGCACATCGGCCATGAGGTTACCGTCGGCCATGGCTGCATATTGCATGGCTGCACCATCGGCGACCGCGTGCTGATCGGCATGGGCAGTCTGGTGATGGATCACGCCCTCATTGAATCGGACGTCATTCTGGGCGCCGGCAGTCTGGTGGCGGAAGGCAAACACCTGGAAAGCGGCTGGCTGTACCTGGGCCGCCCCGCCAAACCGATCCGCAAACTGAA
>DDOT01000026.1:0-1041 GCA_002341815.1 Thiobacillus sp. UBA2487
GGCGCTGCACTACCTGAATCATGACCCGCGTTAAGCCGGTTTTTGAATAATGCAATTGAAGCCGTATTACATGACGTATCAGCGAAACGAACCTGATAGTCATTCGAAATACCCCAGGTACGTCAGGATCGGGCTAGTGCATATCCAACCCGGTTACGGCCCCACGTCATCTTAAGGTGCCAACATAACGGTTACCGTCCATGCTGTTATCACGCCCTACCGGATCGATGTTCGGTGTATGACCCAACGACGCAGGATGCGCCATTGCAGCATGTGGCAACTCACCCTTCCCAAAGATGGCCTCTTCCATACGCTCCGCATAGTGTTGCAGTTCAGGCGCACCCTGCTTGCGCGCCAATACAATCACTTCACGCGCGTAAGTTTCATTGCACAGCATCCACTCGACATCGATAATACGATTTGCCTGTCGCCGCATCGCAACATATATTAGCGTGGCTATTGACATCTTCTCGGATTCATTCATCAAACAACCCTTTCAGCATGTTGAGATATATCCAACCCGTCTTGCTCATCCTCATCGGGCACACGCAAACCAATCAAGGCATCAACCAACAACAAAATAAGCCAAGAGATGAGTCCGCTGTAGATCAGCGTAGCACAGGCACCGAGCAATTGCATCGGCAGATTGGCATCCATGCCACTCAGTGACTTGTCGGCAAAAACACCGGTNNCAGCCCCGACGAAGCCGCCAACCCCATGGATACCGAACACATCAAGTGCGTCATCAGAACCCAGCAGGTGTTTCAAACTGGTGGCACCCCAGTAACAGAAAAATCCGGCTGCAAGACCAATGGCCAATGCCCCATTGACGCCGACAAATCCTGATGCGGGCGTTATGGCCACTAAACCGGCTACCGCACCAGAGCACGCGCCAAGCAGTGTGACATGAGATTTTCTTACCCACTCTATGGCCATCCAAGACAGTGCTGATGTCGCCGTTGCAATCTGCGTAACCAGCATAGCCATTCCGGCACGCCCGTCAGAAGCCACTGCAGAACCGGCATTAAAGCCAAACCAGCC
>DDOT01000026.1:1056-3145 GCA_002341815.1 Thiobacillus sp. UBA2487
CATGGTGTAAATCAAATTGTTGGGAGGAAAAGGGTCATGACCGTAACCCTTGCGTTTACCAAGTACGTAAGCACACACTAAACCCGCAATGCCGGAATTGATATGCACAACAGTACCACCAGCAAAATCGAGAATCCCGTGTGATGCCAACCAGCCACTAGGTTCCCATACGTTATGCGCCACCGGTGCGTACACCAGCAAAGACCACNNGTGATGAACATTACCATGGCAGAAAATTTCATACGTTCGGCAAAAGCACCGGTAATCAGTGCAGGGGTAATAATGGCAAATGTCAGTTGAAACATGACATACACCGTTTCTGGAATGGTGGGCGCCAGATGACTGACTGTTAATGTACTGGTGGCATGGTCATAAAACATGCCTTGCATCATAAACCGCGTAAATCCACCCAGAAAAGGGGTGCTGCCGGGAGTAAATGCCAAGCTGTAGCCTATAACAACCCATAGCACGGTTACCAGGCAAGCAATTGCAAAACTTTGCAAGGCAGTAGACAGCACATTCTTTTTGCGCACCATGCCGGCGTAAAACAGCGCTAATCCGGGTATGGTCATCAATAACACCAAGGCCGATGATGTCAACATCCATGCTGTGTCACCGGAATTGATCTTGTCAAAGCCAACCGTGAATGGTGCAGTTGGCGTTGATACAGGCACAGACAGCGTGTTGGCTGAATTGGGCGCGCCACTATCTCCCGACGAAGGGGATAATGTGCCGGAAACCGGTGGAAGGTTCGCGGTTGTGCGAGCAGTATCTTCAGCGCGTTGATCCACGTTTGATTGCTGGATCCCGGTCGGTAAACCACCTTGTGGTCCTGTGTCCGCTCCAGACACCATAGAATACAAAATAAGCGCCACACATAACCACCACTTCAATTGCTGCTGACATTGTTTCATAATATTTTCCGACAAAACTGTTACTGCTAATAACCCTATCGTTACACCGAACCGGATTTTAAATAAATTCACCCGGATGGCACGCCTGGCCCGCCTTGGTGCTTGAGGCATTGATCAAAGCCCGTTCAACTATCTTGGTCGCTACCGATTGCCCCAAATTTTCTGATATCCAAGCGGTCAGATACTGAATCAGGTTTTTCAATTGCCCACTACGATAAGATCGCGTCTGAATGGCACTTCCGGTATCAATTAACGTAACAACCTGATTTTGTTGTGTCTCAGACCAGGGCAAATTTTGCACCACATCAAGCAAGAATTTCCGGCACGCCTTTTCAAGCGCTACATCATTCAGCTTCAACTCGGCCAGCAAGGACAACAGCAAGACTTGAAAACCTGCAAATTCCACGGTTTTTATTTCCGATCCGCTTAAAGAGGATACCGACATCATGTCAGCATCCATTCGCGTCAATATCGGCTCCGGGTTTGCACGCGGCACATGCGCTGCGTCTCGACTAAGCAATGCGCGACTTATTTCTTGAATCAATTCGCGTTGACTGCCTACCTTATCGTAGGTTTGACAGGTGGTCCTCACATACAGGTTCAGGCCGTTAAAAACCGATCCACCTTTTCCGTAATTCTGCACCCAATTCTCCGCTGCTGTCTTTGCATCTTCTTCGTTCAAAACGGTGCATAGCGCTCGAAATACCGCAATTTTGTACCGTTGCGATACTGGATCAGCCAAGATATCGGACCGATTTTGCTTTTGTATCGTCATTTAAAACATCTCCACACATGGTCGTTCCGCATAACATACACTTACCAGCGCATAGTTGAGAAACCAACACTAATAAACTGTTTATTCGGATTAAAACCTGCTGTTTACCGTTCAAACATGCGTTCTCGGCAACACCCGAACCTTAGAAAACACAGGCCATGTTTGATACGCAACCGACATTACATCACCCAAAAAGGCTTTCTTTTTTGGTATTGCTTGAATGCATTACAAGCAAAATTGATGCCATGAATAGAAAATTTGCCACGCTGACTGGTGGCTTGGTTGGATAGATTATTGCGGTATCAAGGACCAACTCATTTGCCTTGACCACATATTTGTTGCGGGTCAGTCACATCGCAGGGGGGCAATAACGCAACCGGTACCTGCTGCCCCCCTGTAA
>DDOT01000014.1:0-1963 GCA_002341815.1 Thiobacillus sp. UBA2487
CCGGCTTGCAGACGAGCCAGATGCACCAGTGCGTAATACACGGTAAAAAATACGGTGGGCACGGTTGCTGCCGCTGCAAATGTCCAGTCAACCGGTTTGTGTGCCAGGGCAATATCGGTGGTCAGCATATGGCTGGCATAGCAGGCCGAACCAAATCCCATCACCTCGTCGCCGGGCACAAAATCACAAACCGCCTCACCCACACGGCTGACTATCCCGGCGCATTCCAGCCCTAAACTGGCTCCCGCAAAGCCTTTTTCTACGGCTTCGTCGGGCAGCAAACCCATTAAATACATCACATCACGAAAATTTAGCCCGGTTGCCATGGGGCGCACTTCTACCTGATGGGGGGCCAAATCGGTGATCGGGGTTGGCAACCAAGTCAGGTTGCGCAATTGTCCGGGCACCAGAAAATCCAGCCGGTAACGGTCATCACCCGCTTGCGGTGCAGCGGCACGGGTTTTGCGCAAGCGCAGGCCATGGCGGGCTTGGGCAGTTAAAACCACTTCGCTTTCGCTGTCGGGCTGGATCAACTCGCGCAGTAATTCGTGCGGACAACTCACGTCTGTCCATTCCAGCGAGCAGTCAATCAGGCGCAGGGTAAGTGCCGGGTATTCGTTCATGGCTACCCGCGCCAAGCCCCACAAGGCAGCCGCAGCCGGATTGGCCCAACCGGGCGAAGGCTCCAGCAATGCGCCACCACTTCTTGCCAGCCATAACGCAGGCGGTGTGGTCTGCTGCGCCAAGGCGTGAATCAATGCTGCACAATGGCTGACCGATGCCAGAATTTGTTCGGTGGTGCTGTGCAGATCGTACCCTACGCAATACACCAATTGCTGCGGTAAGGTGCCGGCAGCTTGCCGGCCGGATAGCCATTTGGCCCATGCGGCATCATCTACACCCAAGGCCAACTCCGCCAACTCGGCGAATTGGCCCGCTTGCTGCAATCCGGCTTGCACAGATTGTGCGCGCTGGCGGCTGATGGCTTGGTTATCTATCAGCAACAGGGTGCTGACCGGTGGGGGAATGTCCACCAGCGGCACATCAGCGCGCCGTGCCAGCAATAAATATGCACCGGATTGTGCCTGCGGGTTGGCAGACTCGCGCCAGATATCGATTTGGCTGAACTGACGGGCGGCCAGCAGGCTTTGCCATGCAGCCGCATGACGCAGGCGTGACGATGGCGCCAGCGGGCCATTGCTTTGCCACCAATCGGTTTGGCTGCCCTGCACCAGATCAGCCAGCAGGTCGGGCGCCCGTTCAGCCACCAGCAGCAAACCGTTGCCGGCCAACCGGCCACGCAACAGGGTTAACAGGCTGGCGGCATCGTCACTCATGTGCAGGGTGTGTTGCACGATGATAATGTCAAACAGCGGTGGCAAGCCCGCATCGGCGTACAAACCGGTTTCCGGCTGGATAGCGGCAATGGTCACGCCGGGAGCGTCACCATGTTCGGCCAGCAAATGCGCGCGAATCGACTCATCGGCATGGGCGAGCACACAATCAAATTGGCCAACCGACAAGTGCTGTTGCAATACTCGCGGCAATTCGCTGCCCGTTGGGGTAATTTCCAGCACACGCAGGCGCTGGCTAACCGGCCAGCATCCGGCTATGTGGGTCATCAATTCACGAACGGCGGAGCGCACGCCGGCATACACCGGGCTATCGGCCAACAGCGCCGCTTGCGACGGGCTGGCGAGCATTTGTTGACTGAACAGGGATAAATCGGTTTGACCGGCCAACAAATCAGGCAAGTGGCGCCCTACCCGCCCGGCCAGACTTAATTCCGGCAATACGGTGGGATATTCGGCCAGCAACGTGCGCCAAATATCGGCAGAAGCCGGTAAATCGCTCGGTAAAATTTGCCAACCTTGATCGGTTTCGGCCAACAGGTTTTCGGCCAGCAGGATTTCGCGCATCCACAACAACCAGATTTGGCTTGGGTTGGATGGCAGCCCGCCGG
>DDOT01000014.1:1989-9806 GCA_002341815.1 Thiobacillus sp. UBA2487
GCCATTCGGCATCGCGGGTTTCTAGTGTGCGCAAGGCTTCGTGACAAAATGCCAAGGTCAGGGCATCGGTAAGCGGCAGTAAATCGGTGTAGCAGGCGTTACGCATCAAGCTCGGCTCTGCCTCATTGAACCATGTATCCAGTGTTTGGCTTAATGTGCTGTTAGGCGGCACCTGACTGTGAAGCGTGTCGGCCGGATGCGGGGCCAATCGCGGTTGCACCTGCCAGAGGGCCGGTTCATGTTGTGCCGCACGCCCCAAATGAGCAGCCCGAAAACGGCAGTCGCCCAACCACGCCACCACTTGGTTGGCGGCATCCAGTACATAAAATTCGGCCTGCACCGAACGTAAGCCCCGACGCAACAGGCGGGTAACAAAACGCTTGGGTTGCGCGGGTTTGTACACACACAAACGTCCCATGCGCACCGGTAACAAGGGTTGACCATGACCGGCGNNTGAATGTCATCGGCAAAAAAATCAACCAGCGATTGAAAACAGCCATCCAGTAATGCCGGATGCAGAAGCATGTCGCCGCCCGGCAATTCGCCGCTGATCAAGTCGGCCTGCAAGGTGTCGTGTGACAACCGGCTTTGCGCCAGCGTTTGAAACGCCGGACCGTAATCCAGCCCCAATCGGGCAGCCAGATGGTAATGCTCGGCAGCCGAAATAACGGTGGCCGATGTCAGTGCGGGCACCGACTGCGGCGCCAGCCCGGCCACCCCGCAAATTCGACCGCTGGCGTGAATGATCCATTCATCTTGGCTCAGGCGCTCGCGCCCTTGTATGACAAAACCTCCATCGCGCGCTTGAATGTCAAGCCGCAGGTTACGCGCATGTTCGCCGTCAAACACCACCGGCAATACGATTTCAAGGTCTTCAATTTCAAAGGACTGCCCGCCCAGCCATTCACGGGCGGCAGCCAGTGCCATTTCAGCATAGGCAGCACCGGGCAGCACGATCGCTCCGCCAACCTGGTGATCGGCCAGCCAAGGATGGGTGAACGGGTCGATGGTGTTTTCCCAGCCCAGATCGGTGTCTTTGAGTCGCCAGCCCAACAACGGGTGTACGCGCGTGCGCTCGATCAGGCGATAGCCATCGCTGGTATCGGGCAGCCAGTGGCGCTCGCGTTGCCATGGATAATTCGGCAATGGCAGGTGCTTGCCAGCCACCGGAAACCAAATGCCACGATCTTGCCGGCACAGCAGGTGCAGGCGCAAGGCCACCGCTTGCAAACGCTGGGGACCATCGTCTTCCCGCAAAAGCGTGGCGGTAATTTTTCCTGTTTTACCCGTGTGTTCCAGCGTTTGCTTCATGTAACGCTGTAAGATGGCGTGCGGGCCGATTTCAACCTGCACGGTACAACCCAGTTGGGCCAGCTTGGCACACGCGACGGCAAATTGCACCGGCTCGCGCACATTGCGCCACCAGTAATGGGCGTTTAATTCAATGCCGGACAGTACATCACCGGTTACCGTGGAAATAAATTCAGCCTGTCCGGCAGGCGCGCGCTGTAAACCGGCCAGCGCCTGTTCCACGGAGCCGCGAATCGGGTCCATGTGCGGGCTGTGAAAAGCGTAATCCAGGTCAAGCAGTTTGCAGAACACGCCACGCTGTTCCATTACGGCACACAGGCGCTGCAAGGCAAGCGGATCACCGGTAAGGGTGATATTGCTGGGACTGTTGTAACCGGCGATATCGATGCCGTGCAGGGCTTCGGCCTGTAATACGGCCAAGGCTTCCGGTGCGGACAAGGCTAACGCTGCCATGCGACCGCTGCCGCGCGTTTGTGCCTGATAGCGGCTGCGCACGCTGATGACCTGTACCGCTTGCGGCAGGGTTAACGCGCCAGCCGCCCACGCCGCCGCTACTTCGCCTACGCTATGGCCGGTGACCGCAGCGGGTTGCACACCCTGCTCGGCCAGCCATTGGGTAATTGCCACCTGAATGGCGAACAGCAGCGGTTGGGCAATGGCGGTATCGTCCAGATGATCGTCGTTGAGTTCTTGCAACACGGAAAAACCGGTGTGCGGCAACAACAGGGTATCCAGTTGTTGCATGAATGCTGCAAAACGCGGCAAGCCTTGCAGCAACTTGCGCCCCATGCCGGCCCATTGTGCGCCATTACCGGAATACACAAAGGCCAACTTGGCATTTGGTACGCGCTGTTCATGCACCACACGCGCATTCGGTTCGTCAGTTGCATAGGCTTGCAAGCATTGCCGCGCGTCATCCAACCCAACCGGCAACACGGCCAATTGCGCTTCCATGGTCTCGCGGCGCAAGGCATTGGCGTAAGCGGCGTCGTAATAGTTGTCAGCGGTCAAAAATTCGGCATATTGGGCCGCCATGTCACGCAGGGCAGTTGGCGTGCGTGCCGATAAAAATAACGGCGGCAAATCAACAGGCAGTGAACGGGCAGCATCAACCGTGGGTTGGTGTTGTTGCAACAATACGTGGGCATTGGCGCCGCCAAAACCGAATGAATTGACCCCGGCAATCAGCGGCTCGTTATCGGCACGTTGCAGAGGCAGGTTTTCAGTGGCCGGTTTTAAACGCAAACCGGCAAAATCGATATGCGAATTAAGGTGTTGCTGATGCAGCATGGAAGGAACCATGCCATTTTGCAGTACCAGCACGGTTTTTACCAGTCCGGCCATGCCCGAGGCGGGCTCAAGGTGTCCCAGATGGGTTTTGACCGATGCCACCGGCAATTCAGACCCGACTGGTCGGTTTACGCCATACACCTCGCCAATGGCGTTGGCTTCGACAGGATCGCCCACCAAGGTGCCCGTGCCGTGCGCTTCGATGTAATCAATTCGTTCTGGAGCAATACCGGCACGTTGCACCACGGTACGCATCAATTCAGCCTGACCTTGGCGACTTGGCATGGTGATGCCGGTTTTACGTCCACCATCGGCATTGGCACCCGTGGCCAGAATTACCGCCTGCACCGGATCGCCATCGGCCAATGCCTTGTCCAGCGGTTTTAACAGCAACACCGCGCCGCCTTCCGCGCGAACATAACCATCCCCTGCTTCGTCAAAGGTCTTGCAGCGCCCTTCCGCCGACAGCATGGATGCCTTGGTAAAACCGATGAACGGATACGGGTGCAGCAGCAAATTAACCCCGCCGGCCAACGCCATGTCGGCCTCGCCGTTGCGCAGGCTGTTGCAGGCGTGGTGCAAGGCCACCAGCGAGGACGAGCAAGCGGTATCTATCGCCAATGAAGGGCCGTGCAAATCAAAAACGTAAGAGATGCGATTGGCTGCGACGCTGAGCGTGTTGCCGGTCATGGTGTGGGCGCCCATACTGGACATATCGTCAGTGTGACGCACACCATAGTCGTAGCCGGAAATGCCGACATACACGGAGGTATTGCTACCCGCCAAGCCAGATGGGGCGTGGCCGGCGTTTTCCATGGCTTCCCACGACAATTCCAGCAACAAACGGTGTTGCGGATCAAGCCAGGCAGCTTCACGCGGGGAAATGCCAAAAAATCCGGCGTCGAATTCGTCAACGCGCGACAATACACCCGCCGAAAACGTTATGCTGCGCCCGGCTTCATTGCGCTTGGGGTGCTGCAATTCGTTCACTGCCCAACGCTCACGCGGGATTTCGGTCACGCAATCCTGCCCTGAGCACAGGGCTTGCCAGAGTTGTTCGGGCGTTGCCAAATCGCCCGGAAAACGAAACGCCATTCCTACAATAGCGATCGGTTTGTTGTTGCTGTTATTGTTTTGCACACATGTCCTGTTATCTGGTTCAACCGCCTTATAATAAGCATTATATGACGCTAAGCTTACAATTATGTTACTGGCGAGCTTGCCAGATTATATTACCATCAACCTTATGCTGCTTGTGGGAATTCTGGTTAATTTGGTCGGGCATCCCAATCAAACAAAGATAACCAATACCAGTGCATCAGGTTTTTTTGCACAATGGGATCAAAACAGGCATCTAATTGTTGGGCATACGATACGGCCTTATCGTGGTCATTGCTGCCGCTGGCGTGCAAAGGTTTGCCTACCACGATCTGATAGCGCGCCACCCCAACCGGCTGAACATAAACCGGCAAAATCGCGACGTTATGTCGCACCGCCAAGCGTGCCGTGAACCAGCGATTGCCGGTGAGCGGCAGGTTGCGCCCCAAAGCCGGGGCATGCACGTAACCGTTTTTTTCTTCGTCAATCATCATCACCAAATTATCACCGGCATTCAAGATGCGCGTTATTTGCCGCATGGCGTTGTCGGAGGCCGCCACCAAAGATGTTTTTCCATTCAGCTTCCATCGATGGCGCATTTGTACCACCAGCTTTTGGTGCAACGGATTGGCCAATGGGGCAAACAAATCACCAAAATCACGCGGTAGCTGACCAACCAAATGCCCCAACAGCTCCCAATTGCCCACATGACAACCAGCGATAATAAATTGCTGATGGGGGTCGGGAATATGCTGCAGCCCGACTATGCTTACCCGGCCTTGCGCCACCATGCGTTGCAACACGGCAATTTCCGCATACACGCGCCCCAGGTTGCGCATGTAGTCGATAATCAATCGTTCGCGTTTTTTGGCATCGGTTTCGTGCAAGAAGCGGGCAAAATTACGATGCAGGCGTTCAACCCACAGACGCTTTGCTGCCATGCCTTTGCGCGCGTTGCGTTCACCCAGATATGCACCTATGGCCGATACCCAGCTCACTGGCAGGTATTGCATCAACACCAGAAAACACCACTCGACACGCTGGGCGAACGTGAGTTTTTGCGTAGACTCAGCCATGCAGGTTATCTTTTTTGTAAACGCATGGGCATGCCGTTGCGGGGCCGCAGCGTAAGCCGGCATTCAATATCGATTTTGGCACCCGGTTCCACCACGGCCTGAAAACGCTGCGCCAAGGTGGCGAGGCACAAAATGCCTTCGGTTAAACCAAACCGCAACCCGAGACAGGTACGATGCCCGACGCTGAACGGCAAATACACAAATTTGTCGGGCCGGGGCGATGGCGGCATAAAACGCTCGGGGATGAAATGATCGGGTTTTTCCCAGTACAGCTCGTGCCGATGCAATAACCAGGGCACCACCAGAATGATGGTGTCCGGCTTGATGTCTTTGCCACGAATAACATCGGATTCGCGAGCTTGGCGACTGAGCAACGGCACCGGCGGATACAGGCGCATNNAGATTCTTCAAACACCGCCCGGGTGTAGGGCAAATTGGCCACGTCGTCGTAGCCGGGCGCGCGTCCGGCCAGCACTTGGGCCAACTCTTGATGCAGCTTGGCGGCCACCCGTGGGTTGTGGCTCAACAAATACCACGCCCACGCCAGCGAATTGGCAGTGGTTTCGTGTCCGGCCATGAACATGACAATGGCCTCGTTGCGCGCGGCGGTGGCACTCATCGGACATGCGCTGTCTTGGCCTGCGGCAGTATGCCCAATAAACAACGACAACAACGTGGGGCGCTCGCCTGCCGGACGCTGGCTTTGGCGGGCGATGATACGGTCAACCACCGCATGCACGGGCGGAATGGCCCGTCGCGACGCCATTTCTTTAAACGGGTTACGCAACCAGCGCAGGCCCGGCAAGCCAAAACCGTCTGCCAAACTCATTTGATCAATGTGCTGCTGGTAAACGCTGAACCCTTCTACCACTTGCGCGGCTTCTTCATCACTGACTTCATCGCCAAACAAGGTGCGTCCGATAATACGCGCCGTTAAGCGCGCCATTTCGTTCAGCATATCCACTCGTCCATCCGGCATGCCGGCCCAGCGTTCGGCCACTTCAAGCGCCGAATCTACCATGGTTTGCGCAAAACCGGGCAGCAATCCGGGCTCAAATGCAGGCGCGCATTGCGCACGCCGCTCTTTCCATAGCTCACCATCGCTGACAAACAGGCCATCGCCCAACAGTGGCTCAAGCGCATGGCGCATTTGCGGACTTTTGCGGTCGTAGTTATCGTGCTCTTCCAAAAATACCCGCCGAACGGTATCGGGCGAATTACAGACAAAGTAATGTTGCCGATACAAGTTAAAATCCAGCGACATGGCGCGATACGCCTTGGGCGCCCACACCGCCAGCAAATTGCGCCGGGCCGCCAGCAATGCGCGTAACGGATGGGTACGGGCGATATCGCGGTCAACCTTGACCGGCTCTTCGCCGGGATCGATGGACGAATCAACGGTGTGCAACATGAATAACCCGACTTGCAAAATCAGAATCGGATAATGTTACACCATTGTTGTGACACTGCGTTGACTGTCACGCCTGAGCGCAGTTGAAATCCCCGTCCTTTCGCTCTGCGCAACCTGCAGGGTTGATGGCAGGATGTCAATGGCGTTAGCGGTTGATGAGACGCGTTGCATGGTTTAGGATGAGGCACAGCCAATCGGGCGAGCTGGCACCGATGGGTGACTTTGACTGTGAGGCTACACTTTTGTCATGAACGCCGATATGTATGTTTGGGGATTTCCGCGCTGGAAACATCCGGTTGTGCGCCAATGCTTTCCGGGCAAACGCGTGCGTTTTGTGCCACGCGGAACGGCGATTCCGTTAAACGCCACGCTGGTGGTGTGGGGAATGGATGCGGGGCCCGATCAGCGCCCCGATTTGCAAATCATCCGAATGGAAGACGGGTTTTTGCGTTCGGTTGGACTGGGCGCGGATTTGGTGCGACCCATGTCATGGGTGGCGGATAGCAGCGGCATTTATTACGACGCCACCCGTGCATCGAATTTGGAAAAAATCCTGATAAACACCCGGTTTGATACAGCCATGTTAAACCGCGCAGCGGCGCTGCGTGGCAAAATTGTGGCAGCCGGTTTGACCAAATACAATGTCGGCGCACAACGCTGGCAACGGCCGCAACACGCCACCAAGGTGATTTTGGTGCCGGGTCAGGTGGAAAGCGATGCATCGCTGGCGTGGGGCGCACCCGGTATACGCACCAATATGGGCTTGTTGCAACGGGTACGCCAGCATAACCCGGATGCGTGGGTGGTGTACAAGCCGCATCCCGATGTGCTGGCCGGTTTACGCTTGCAAGGCCAAGGCGAAGATGCCGCAGCGCAGTACTGTAATGAAGTGGTGACCGACGTTAATATCTCTAACTTGTTTGATGCGGTTGACGAGTTGCACGTATTAACCTCTTTGGCCGGGTTTGAGGCAATTTTGCGTGACAAGCCGGTGGTATGCTACGGCCAGCCGTTTTATGCCGGCTGGGGCTTGACTCGCGATGAACTGCCCCACCCGCGCCGCACCCGTCGTTTAAGCGTCGATGAACTGGTGGCAGGCGTGTTGATTGAATATCCGCTATATCTGAGCCGCTGCGGCAAACATCGGGTAACGCCCGAACAAGCGCTGGACGATTTGGCTGCTTGGCGGCAACGCCACGGCGGGCGCGAACCCTGGTGGCGAGAGCTGTTTCGCATGGTGTTGCGGCGCGTGGCTGGCGTGCGTTGACATCCTCCCCTGCCTAAAGGCAGGGGATTCCTACTGCCTCTACCGTTCTGTCAGCTCACGAAACGGATAAAATCACACACTAAGCCTTCTGGGGGTTGAACCACAAACCGCCGAAATTTCCGTTGACCGGTTTGACGATCAGTCAGCAAGCTGTTGCATGTGCTGGTCGATCTTTGTGGCCAGTCAGCGGAAGTCGTTCATGCTCATCAGTAGCTGGCTTCTTTCTGGTGCCGGAATGCCAGGACATAGACCGCATCAGCGGTCGGTTCGTGACGGTACAGGGCTACGTAACCGGAATCTCCGAAAGCAATCACCAGTTCGCGCAGTTCCGGTATTTCGGGGAATGGACGGCCAATGTCAGGAG
>DDOT01000140.1 GCA_002341815.1 Thiobacillus sp. UBA2487
CGTCATGTTTTTGAACGGGGCCAAGGTATTCAAGTAAGAGGTATTGGTGGTGTTTTTGTAGATATCATAACCACTGCTCAAGCCATCCGCAGTGGTGTACGGGTTGGTGTATGACAAGGAATACACCGAACTGAATATGCTGTCATTCACCGTCAATGCCAGTGCATCACCACTACCAAACAAATTGTTTTGGGAAATCGAACCGGAAAGAATCAAGCCTTGTTGCGAGGCAAAACCAACCCCTGCCATGATGCTGCCGGTAGGCAACTCTTTCATCGCCACGTTCAGATCGACCTGATCGTTAGTGCCTTCAACGGGTGGCGTTTCCACATTCACGTCACTGAAATAGCCCAAGCGCTGAATGCGTTCTTTAGAGCGTTGAATCAGGTCGGCAGCGTACCAGGCACCTTCCATCTGACGGAACTCGCGCCGAATGACTTCATCCCGCGTGCGATCATTGCCATGGAAATGAATTTGCCGTACGTACACCCGATGGCCGGGATCGACAACGAATGTAAAGTTGACGGTATGCTGTTCTTTATTGACTTCCGGCACCGCATTTACATTGGCAAAGGCATAGCCATCGTTACCCAAACGGTCGCCAATGGCTTTGGAGGCTTCCGTGATTTTTTTGCGCGAAAACACATCACCCGGTTGTATTTCAATCAACTTGCGCAGCTCTGCTTCCGGGGCAATCAGGTTACCCGCCAACTTCACCCCGGTAACCGTGTATTTTTCGCCTTCGGTCAGGTTGATGGTCAAATAAATATTCTGACGATCGGGTGTAATGGATACCTGCGTTGAATCAATATTGAATTCAAGATAACCGCGGTCAAGGTACCAGGAACGCAACGATTCAAGGTCGGCCGACAACTTTTCGCGCGAGTACTGGTCGTTTTTGGTGTACCACGTAAACCAGCCCGGTGTGGTCAGCTTGATGGCATCACGCAATTGTTTTTCGGTAAACACATGGTTACCGACAAAATTGATGTCATGAATGCGCGCCACGCTGCCTTCGTGGATCTTGAAATTGATGGTAACCCGATTGCGCGATAATTGCGTGACGGTTGCGGTGACATCGGCCGCATATCGGCCATGCGAATAATACAAACGTTTGACTTCTTGTACCGCACGGTCTAATGCCGATTTGTCAAAAATCAACCCGTCCGCCAAATTGGCCTGCTTCAGGCCGTCTTTAAGCTGGTCGGTCGTAAATTCATTGTTACCGGAAATCTCGATTTTGTCGATGGACGGGCGCTCTACCACATTCACCACCAGAACGTTGCCTTGGCGTTCAAGCTGGATATTACGAAAAAAACCGGTTGCGTAAAGGGCATGAATGGCTTGATCGGCCTTGTCGCTGGTCAACTCCTCCCCTACCTTGACGGGCAAATAGCTGAAAACAGTGCCCGCTTCTGTGCGCTGCAACCCTTCAACACGTATGTCCTTGACGATGAAACTGTCGTCGGCGTTGGCCGCCGCCATCCAAACAGCCGAGACCAGCGCGGCAGCAATAGTTTTTTGCATGTTCACGAACCCAAAAGACGGGTGATGTCGTTATAAAAAGCGAAAGTCATTAAGGTTAGCAACAAAGCCATCCCTACACGCTGTCCCAGTTGAATCGTTTGTTCTGACACAGGGGAACCCTTAACCAATTCGACCATATGATACAACAAATGACCGCCATCCAGAATCGGCACGGGTAATAAATTCAGCACGCCAAGCCCGACACTGACCAAAGCCAGAAAGCTGGCGAAGGCCAACCACCCCATTCTGGCGGTTTTGCCGGCATAATCAGCAATGGTGACCGGTCCGGTCACACTGGACATGGATGCTCGCCCCGTCACCAATTGCCGGATGACCTTGAGGTTTAAGGCGATGCTTTCACCGGTTCTGTGCCACGCGTGCGCCATTGCCTGCCAAATGCCATATTGTTCAACAGTTGCCAAGCGTTGCTGTATGCGTTCATCCACCTTTGGCGCTGCACCAATACGGCCGATCATGACGCCATTCGCGTCAACACGGGCAGGCGTCACATTGATCAGCAATGATTGCCCATTACGCAAGATGTGCAAATGCAGCAATGTATTGGGGGATAAGCGCACCAGTGCAGCCAATTGTTGCCAATTATCCATGTGCTTCCCATTAACCGCGTCGATCACGTCGCCCGCCCGCAATCCGGCTTGTTGCGCTACGCTGTCCGGCAATACGGCTTCAATCACGGCAGGAATTGGGGGTTGCCACGGAGAAAGCCCAAGCTGGATGTTCAGCGGCTGTTTTTCATCATCCAGGCGTGTGTTGCGCATCGAGATACGGCGGGTTTCACCGTTCGACAAGGTCAATATCACAGGCACCGTGTCGCCGGCATGTTGCAATAACGCCCAATCCAGGTCATCCCACGCCGGCGTTGCGTCTTGGCCAACGCGTGCAATTTCGTCACCCGCATGCAAACCGGCAACGGCTGCAGGCGTATTTGCCGGTGGTTCATCTATTAATGGGCGCATCGCTGGAATGCCATGCAAATACATCATGCAATACAGCAAAAAAGCCAACAGTAAATTGGCCAGCGGGCCTGCTGCCACAATCAGCATCCGACGCCAGACGGTTTGATGTTCAAAGGTATGAACACGCTCAGTATCGGTCAAGCCGGGCTGGCTTTGTTCCAGCATGCTGACATAGCCACCCAACGGAACCGCCGACACTACCCATTCCGTTTTATCGGGGCTGGATTGCCAGCGCGCCAGTACCGGACCAAAACCAAATGAAAAACGCAAGACCTTGACACCACACAAACGCGCGGCCGTGTAATGGCCCAATTCGTGAAACACCACCAAAATACCGAGCGCAAGCAAAAATGCCATTAAGGTAAACAACATATCAGTCTTTGCCTGTCCATTGCGCGATCAGGTGGGTGGCTTGTTCACGCGCCAGCGCATCCGCCTCAATCAATGCACCTAAGGTGCGGGCGTCTTGCGTTGCGGCCAGATTCATGACCGTTTTATTGATCTCGGCAATCTGATCAAAACGAATCTGCCGCGCCAGAAAAGCAGCAACCGCAACTTCATTGGCCGCATTTAGCGCCGTGGCAAACATGCCGCCTTGGGCAAGTGCGGTAAACGCCAGTTGCAGGCAAGGAAAACGCTGTAGATCCGGTTGCTCAAAGGTCAATTGTTGGCCAAACAAATCCAGTGGACTAACCCCGGAATCAATCCGATCCGGCCAGGCCAGTGCTTGCGCAATCGGTGTGCGCATATCGGGGTTACCCAGTTCAGCGATTACCGATCCATCCCAATAATCCACCATCGAATGAATAACGCTTTGTGGATGAATTACCACTTGAATTTGTTCGGGTTGCACATTGAACAACCAGCGGGCTTCAATCACCTCAAGCCCTTTATTCATCATGGTGGCAGAATCAACCGAAATTTTTCTTCCCATCACCCAATTCGGATGCGCGCAGGCTTGCTCGGGCGTAACTTGCGCCAACTCAGCCACCGGTTTGCTGCGAAACGGCCCGCCGGATGCCGTGAGCATGATGCGTCTAACCCCCACTGCCTGCGGGTTTCCCGCATAATTAACGGGCAGGCTTTGAAAAATGGCATTGTGTTCGCTATCGATGGGCAACAACGTTGCTCCACCATCGGCAACCGCCTGCATGAACAGATGCCCGGCCATCACCAGGGTTTCTTTATTGGCCAACAAAATACGCTTGCCGGTTTTTGCGGCAGCCAAGGCCGGCGCCAGGCCGGCCGCACCGACAATCGCGCACATAACGCTGTCTGTTTCCGGGTGCCCGGCGACCGTCTCCAGGCCAGAGATACCTGTCAAAATACGGGTTCGACAATTCGTATTCGTCAACGAAGCTGACAGTCGATCAGCCATCACATCGTCCGGCACCACCGCGTAAACCGGATTAAATTGGCGGCACTGGCCTGCCAATACATCGATTTGGCTATGACCGGTTAATGCAAATACCCGATACCGATCAGGATGTCGCGCCACGACATCCAGTGTATTGACACCGATGGTGCCTGTCGAACCCAATACCGTAAGATTTTGCATCATAGCCATTTCAATAACAGGTCAGAATGCAGGATTATCAACGCAGCTACCGGCATTGTCGATGTGAGCGCATCTATCCGGTCAAGCACCCCACCATGTCCGGGTAATACCGTCCCACTGTCTTTGACGCCAGCCAAGCGTTTTATCCACGACTCAAACAGGTCACCCAGGATGCTCAAGTAAAGCATCAGCACAGCCAGCAGGGCAACAGGCTTGATCCAGGCCGACACATCCAGTTGCTGATGTTGCATAAGCATTAAAATGGCTGCGCCATATAACGAGACACCCATCAATGCACCCGCCACGCCTTCCCATGTTTTGCCCGGACTGATCGCCGGCGCCAGCTTATGGCGGCCCAATGCGCGCCCTGAAAAATAGGCTGCACTGTCGGCAATCCAGACCACAGCCATGACGGCCAAGACCCACCATGCCCCACGTTGACGCAATTCCATCATTGCCATCCACATCGGCGCCAGTATCAACAAACCCAGTGGCAATCGCACCCACAAGGCATTCACCCGCCACTCAGCCACCAACCAAACGGGTACAACAACCAACCAAAGCAATGCAGAAATCGCATACAGCCAGGCGCTTCCGTCAAACTGCCAAATAATCACGGCCAGTATCGTCGCAATGACGGCATACGT
>DDOT01000170.1:0-1764 GCA_002341815.1 Thiobacillus sp. UBA2487
CGCGTTTTCCGGGTGCGAAAATCACCAGTATTACCAAAACACCGTATGCCGGCTTGTATGAAGTGCTGATTGACGGGCAAATCGTTTATTCGGATGATAATGCCGATTATTTGTTTATGGGCAGCATCCTGGATACCCGCCAGCGTCGGAATATTACCCAAGAGCGCATGGAAAAATTGAGCGCGATCAGCCCGAACACCCTGCCACTGGATCACGCAATCAAAATGGTCAAAGGTGATGGCAGCCGCATTTTGTATGTGTTTTCTGACCCGGAATGCCCGTTTTGCAAACGTCTGGAACAAGAACTGGCCAGGCTGAACAATGTCACGATTTATGAATTCCTTTACCCGATTGATTCGTTGCACCCCGGTACCAGCAAGCTATCCAAACAAATCTGGTGCGCCAAAGACCGTAATCAGGCGTGGCACGATGCCTTGTTAAAAAATGCAGTGCCGAAAAATGATGGCAGTTGCAGTAATCCGGTGGACGAGAATGTTGCCTTGGGTAACAAGTTGCACGTCACTGGTACCCCGACCNNCGACCCTGGTATTCGCCGATGGACACCGGGTAGCCGGTGCCATGCCGGCAGACAAGATTGAGCAACTGCTCAAGGCGGCGACTGCGCCTGTGGGCAAATAATTGGTGCATGCTTTGACCCGGTCTTTTCATGATGGCAAAACCAAAAAAATGGTATGTAATCGCCCCGTTTATTAAATCGCGGCATGATCGTTGGTTGCACTCATTCATTGGTGCACCAGATCTGCAGTTTTTGGTTGTGCCAGCGAGTTATGAACATGATCGTTCGCGCAGTACAACCAATGGACGCCAGTGGTTAGATTATTTCCGGCACAGCGTGCGCTTGTTTTCGACAATTCTGTCTCAGGGTGACGTGGGGAAAGTGGCGGGGATTGTGACGAATTTCCCACAACTGGCGGTGACAACGGGTGTGCTGAAACGGGTGTCAGGTTGTCGATGCAGATTGGTGGCGTGGCTGTTTAATCTTGGCGCCGTTTACCATGGACCTAAAGGCAAACTGGCACGTTTTGCATTGCAAGGCGTGGATTGCTTCGTGGTGCACTCTCGTCATGAAATCAAGGTCTACAGTCAGTGGCTCAATCTGCCAGAATCGCGATTTCGTTTTGTGCCCTTACAGAGAGCATTTATTCCGCGCCAATATCCTGAAAATAAAACAGAACCATTTATTGTCGCACTGGGTAGTGCGCACAGAGATTATAAAACCCTGATTGAGGTTGCACGTCAGTCGGGTTATAAGATGGTGATTGTGTGTGGACCACATGCGGTCGAAGGATTGTCTGTTCCGGACAATGTGACGATTTTGTTTAATCAGACGCTAGCGGTTTGTCATCAGTTATTGCAAGAGGCTTGGCTTAGCGTGACGCCAATCGATAATGATGAAACCGCATCCGGTCAAGTTACTGTGATTGATGCCATGATGTATGGTGTACCTGCTGTTGCGACAGATTGCGTAGGGACACGAGATTACATTGCACATGGCAAAAATGGCATGCTGGTAGCGCCTGGCTCGGTTTCTGCCCTGCAGAATGCGATTGATCTGCTGTGGAGAGATACGGCGCTACGGCAACGAATGGGGGTGGCGGCTATGCAATATGTTCGAGAAGAATTGTCTGATGAAAAGACCGCACAGGTGCTTGCCGAGATCTTGGAAAGCATTTAGCCCGATCATTTCATCAATTAACGTGCGCCATCACTGGGGTTGCCTATTGAAATTTTATTCAATCGGGC
>DDOT01000170.1:1789-6669 GCA_002341815.1 Thiobacillus sp. UBA2487
ACTCTGTAACAAAATCCTGCGTGATCATCACACGAATTCATGAAATGATCGGGCTAAACCAATCTTCGTACAAAGGGTTTGGAAAGATATATGAACATTCTTCTAACAGGCGGCACCGGTTATATCGGCAGCCATACGGCAGTGGTGCTGGCGCAAGCCGGGCATCGGGTGGTTTTGTTTGATAACCTGAGCAACAGTCAGGCATCGACAGTGGATCGTCTGGCGCAAATCACGGGGCAACGCTTGCCGTTGGTGGTCGGCGATGTGCGGGATGAGGCTTTGTTGGCAAATACCCTGCGCGATTATGCGATTACGGCTGTGGTGCATTTCGCGGGATTGAAAGCCGTTGGCGAATCAGTGGCTAATCCGTTATTGTACTTTGCCAACAATTTGCACGGGACAATTGCCTTGTTGCATGCCATGCAGGCAACAGGGGTTCGCCAATTGGTGTTTAGCAGCAGTGCCACGGTGTATGGCAACCCACACTATTTGCCGATTGATGAGCAGCATCCCACGGGTTCAACCAATCCGTATGGCCGCACCAAGCTGCACGTTGAAGAAATGCTGTTTGATCTCGCGCGCAGTGATGCGTCGTGGCACATTGCGTGTTTGCGTTACTTTAATCCGGCTGGGGCGCATTCAAGCGGTTTGATCGGCGAACTGCCGAATGGCATTCCCAACAACTTGATGCCGTACATGGCGCAGGTGGCTACCGGACAACGTGCCGAGCTTACCGTGTTTGGTGATGATTACCCGACCAGCGATGGCACCGGCGTGCGTGATTATATTCATGTCATGGACTTGGCCGAAGGTCATGCGGCTGCTTTGCAGCACTTGGGCAGTCAACCCGGCTGGGATGCGATTAATTTGGGAACCGGTCAGGGGTACAGCGTGCTGGAGATGGTAGCGGCGTTTTCCCGGGCGATTGGTCGGCCGCTGCCATATCGAATCGCCGAGCGACGTGCCGGTGATACAGCGGCGTGCTATGCAGATGCCAGTAAAGCGTTAACGTTGCTCGGTTGGCAAGCCAAGCGCAACCTTGATGATATTTGCAGCTCGGCCTGGGCGTTTCAGCAAGCGCATACAACCTAACCCGATCTTTTCACCCATTAACGTGCGCACTCAATTGCGTGCCCTATTGAAATTTTATTCAATAGGGCGTGTGAATCACGACGCCACGCTTTTATAACATGCCACTTTGTAACCAAATCCTGCATGATCAGCACTTGCTAAGCGTGTTTAGCCAAACAAATGTGCCAGTGCCAAGCCTGGTTCAGGTGCACGCAT
The DNA here is from genome assembly GCA_002341815.1 of Thiobacillus sp. UBA2487. Lineage (GTDB taxonomy): Bacteria > Pseudomonadota > Gammaproteobacteria > Burkholderiales > Sulfuriferulaceae > Sulfuriferula. The sequence goes on from DDOT01000170.1 coordinate 3,077, forward strand.
AAAGGCTTCGCCAACCAAAAACGCATGCACCCCGGCAGCTTGTAAGGTGTTTACATCGATGGGCGAATGAATGCCGCTTTCACTGACCACAATATGCTGCTGATCGAGCATGGGCAACAAGTTCAACGTGGTGTGGATATCGGTGGCGAAACTGCGCAGGTTGCGATTATTGATGCCCATTAACGGGGTTTGCAACGTTAGCGCTTGGCTCAATTCCTTGGCATTGTGAGATTCTACCAGCACAGACATGCCAAGCTCCATGGCCAGTGCTTCCAGCGCTTGCATGTGTGCCGTTTCCAATGCGGCAACAATCAGCAGGATACAATCGGCACCCATGGCACGGGCTTGCCAAATCTGGTATTCGTCAACCATGAAATCTTTGCGCAGCACGGGTAGTTGACATGCCTCGCGTGCTTGCACGAGATACTCGGGAGCTCCCTGAAAATACTCGCGATCGGTCAACACCGATAAACAGGCAGCGCCATGTGCGGCATAGCTCTTGGCAATTTCGTCTGGTCGAAAATCGTCGCGCAGCACGCCTTTGGATGGACTGGCACGTTTGATTTCCGCGATGACAGCCGGTCGTCCGGTGGCCACATGCTGCTGAATGGTTGTCGTGAACGGGCGGGTGTCTGGTAAGTCGCGCGCGATGGCGCGTAATTCAGCAAGCGGTTGCACAGCCGAGGCTGCGGCAATTTCTTGCTGTTTGGTGGCGAGAATGCGATGCAAAATATCAGACATGCTGGCTAAATCCAATCAGTTGGTCGAGTTTGGCAAGTGCGGCACCGCTGCTGATTTGTTGCCCGGCACGGTGTACGCCTTCGGCCAGGGTTTGTGCCTGTCCGCCGACGTAAATCGCTGCCCCGGCGTTCAGGGTTACAATGTCAGCGGCGGCCCGATGGCGATTGCCTAACGCATCGCGTAACAAGGCGGTGGCTTCCGGCAAACTGGTAACGCGCAAGCTGGCGGTATCGGCATGTGCAAGCCCGAATTGGGCAGGATCGATGCTGTATTCGGTGACGCTGCCGTGCTGTAATTCGGCGATATGGCTTTCACCGGCCAGGCTTAGCTCATCCATTCCGCCAGCGCCATGGACCACCAGCACATGACGACTGCCCAGCAAATTAAGCGCGTGGGCGATGCGTGCCGGTAGATGTGGTGAATATACGCCCATTACCTGATTGCTGGCACCAGCCGGGTTGGTGAGGGGGCCCAGCAAATTAAACAAGGTGCGCACACCCAATTCACGACGCACCGGTGCGGCATGTTTCATCGCACTGTGGTGGTTGGGGGCAAACATGAAGCCGATGCCGATTTCGCGTACAGATTGTGCGACTTGCCGGGCGGTTAAATTGACATTGACGCCCAGGGCTTCCAATACATCGGCACTGCCGCAAATGCTGGATACGGAACGTCCGCCATGTTTGGCAATTTTAACGCCGGCGGCAGCGGCTGTAATGGCGGCAGCGGTTGAGATATTGAACGTGTGGGCACCATCGCCACCCGTACCGCAGGTATCGACCAGATCGGGCAGATCGGCTAATTCAACGCGGGTAGACAATGCGCGCATCACGTCAGCCGCTGCTGCAATTTCAGCGATGGTTTCTCCTTTACAGCGCAAGGCAGCCAGTGCTGCGGCGATTTGTGCCGGGCTTAGCGCCCCGCTCAGCACAGCGTGCATCAACGCACGCATCTGGTCGCGATCGAGATCTTGTCGATCCAGCAAACGGTTAAGTAAAACAGGATAATCGGTCATGCGGGTTCCCATGCGGCGCCAACCGATTCTTCATCATGATCCTGATGCAAAAAATTGGCCAGCATCTCGTGCCCGTATTCGGTCAAGATGGATTCGGGATGAAACTGCACGCCTTCTACTGCCAAGGACTTGTGGCGCACGCCCATGATCTCGCCATCATCGGTCCAGGCGGTAATTTCCAGACAGTCGGGCAGCGTGGCGCGTTCAATCACCAGGGAGTGATACCGGGTGGCGCGAAACGGGTTGGGCAAGCCACGAAATACGCCCGTATCATGATGATGAACCATGGATGTTTTGCCATGCATCAATTGCTGGGCGCGAACAATGTGTCCACCAAAGGCTTGTCCAATGCTCTGATGACCCAGGCAAACCCCCAAAACAGGAATCCGTCCGGCGCAGGTGCGAATCAGATCAACCGATATGCCGGCTTCGGCAGGGGTGCACGGGCCGGGCGAAATGACAATGTGTTGCGGATTCAGCGCAATGGCTTCCTCAACTGTGATTTTGTCGTTGCGATGTACCTCAACCGTCTCGCCCAACTCGCCAAAATATTGCACCAGGTTGTAAGTGAAAGAATCGTAGTTGTCAATCATTAGCAGCATGATAAAGCGTCCCGTTGTTCTACTGATCAAATTCGGATATTTGCAGAATGTGTATGCAGGGATTGAGAAATTTTGCTCAATGTTACCATTTTTTTTGTATCGTTTTTAATTTGCTTTCTTTATAATTTGGCCGGTATGTTTGGAATATGAGTATTCTTGGCTGAAATGTCAGAAGCCACAACAATGTGGTGGCTGAAATGCAGGCTGAAGACGCACCCATATGAGACGATTGGCGAAAACGCAGACTTAGCCCGACCTTCTCATCAATTAACTTGCGCCCTCATTTGTGCGCCATATTGAAATTTTATTCAGTTGGACGTGCGAATCACGACGCCATGCTTTCATAAAATACCACTCTGTAACAAAATTCCGCGTGATCATCACGCGAATTCATGAAACGATCGGGTTAGGGGATGTTGTGCTAGATCAAGATGTTTTGGTGTCAGTGGTTGTGGTATCGTTTAATTCGGCACATGTGTTACCAAACGCGTTGGCGTTGTTGAAGAAACATAATTCTGATATTGCCTTGGAGATCATTGTTGTTGAGAACGCATCCTCCGATAACTCGCTAGAGGTGCTGGCTCAATTGAGCATCGACAACTTGATTGTCAATCGGGAGAATGTCGGCTTTGGTCGTGCGTGTAATCAAGGATTTTTGCAAGCTAAAGGCGCGTTTGTTCTGTTATTGAATCCGGATGCTTATGTTCGTGAGGGCGCAATTCGTCAAGCGATTCAACATATGATGCGTTATCCGGATTGTGGCATTCTTGGTGCTTATTTGGTGGATGACGAAGGGATTGTGCAACCATCGTGTCGTGTTTTTCCATCTCAGTGGGCTAAATTCAGGCAAATTACCGGATTGGGATCGATGCGTGCTGGATTTGCGGAACCAGCGGTTGAACCCGGTGCGGTGCGTGCAACGCTAACGACTGCGTGGTCGTGTGATTGGGTGCCAGGTTGTTTTTTTATGATCAGGCAATCGTTGATTCATGAAACCGGGGGGTTCGACCCAAGATTTTTTGTTTATTTTGAGGAGGTCGATCTGTGTCGTCGTGCAATTGCGTCGGGCTGGCAAGTGCATTGCGCCCAAGAGATTGTGGTGAACCACACGGGTGGTGAAAGTGCTAAATCGGCAGGATCGATTACACAGAGTGGTCGGCAAAGTGAGCGACTACAAATCGAGAGCGAGTGGTTGTATTTCAGAAAATGGAATGGTCTGTTGGGTGGATTGGCGG
>DDOT01000170.1:6674-10875 GCA_002341815.1 Thiobacillus sp. UBA2487
GGACCTGCTGAAAATTATGAAGCATACTGTGCGTGGTAACAGGCAGGCACGAGATGAATTGTTTAACCATTTGGCATTGGTCTTAACTGTGTTAAAACTAACCAAAATGGGCGCTGAGGCGACGAGGTGATGCTTGTTTAATAATTTGTCCAAAGATTATGTCAATCACGGTCGGGATTTTCTTTCACAAGGGTTCTGGGTAATGGTGGTGTACCGGTTCGGTCGTTGGCGGTATAACATCAAGCCGCGAATGCTGCGTAAACCATTTTCATTACTATATAAACTGTTGTTTAAATTGGTGCAGATTTTGACGGGTGTTGAGTTGCCCTGTGAAGTTGATGTGGGAGACGGTTTTGTGATTGACCACTTCGGTGGAATTGTGATTAGTGGTTATGCGCGCTTTGGCGATGATTGTCGCATACGCAATGGTGTGGTCGTCGGGCTTAAAAACACGCAAGAGCCTTGTGCTCCCGTTTTTGGAAACAATGTGGATATTGGCGCCGGCGCCAAAATATTAGGCAATATCCAGATTGGAAACAATGTGGTTATCGGTGCGAATGCGGTCGTTTTAAAAGATGTTCCTGATAACAGCATTGCCGTTGGTGTTCCTGCGATGGTTAAGCCGCGCAGAGTGAATGATTAAGCACGGGGCCAATCCGTTCGATTGGTCCGTTTGGTTACCATAACCCGTTATCTGCCATCTCGGCCGCGCGCAAAATCGCTAGTGCTTTGTTGCGGGTTTCAGCCCATTCGCTGTCAGGTACCGAATCTGCCACGATGCCGGCGCCCGCCTGCACATACAGCATCCGGTCTTTGATGATTGCGGTGCGGATGGCGATGGCCAAGTCCATGTTGCCATCGAATCCCAAGTAGCCTACAGCACCTGAATACACGCCACGCTTGGTCGATTCGAGCTCATCAATGATTTCCATGGCACGAATTTTTGGGGCGCCTGAAACGGTGCCGGCCGGAAACGTGGCGCGCAGGACATCCATCGCGGTAAGTCCGGGTTTGAGTTGACCTTCTACGTTGGAAACGATATGCATCACATGCGAATAACGTTCGATTTGCATGGGGTCCGTGACTTTCACCGAGCCGGTTACGCTGACGCGACCGGTGTCATTGCGCCCCAGGTCGAGTAATTGCACATGCTCGGCACATTCTTTCGGGTCGGCCAACAGTTCTTTGGCCAATGCCTCGTCTTCTGCGCGATGATGTCCGCGCGGCCGAGTTCCTGCGATAGGGCGCAGCGTGACGGTATCGTCTTCCAGTCGCACGAGAATTTCGGGCGACGCGCCGACAATGTGAAAATCGCCCATATCGTAATAAAACATGTACGGTGATGGATTCAACGTGCGCAACGCGCGGTACAGTGTCAGCGGATGGGTGTTGAATTCGCGTGACATACGTTGACTCAGCACCACCTGCATGATGTCGCCGTTCAGAATATAATGCTGGGCCCGACGTACCGCTTGTTTGAACGCATCTTCCGTCATGGCATATTGCACGTCAGCGCTGGCGGTTGGGGTAATCACCGGAGCAATCAGCGGTTCATTCAGTTGGCCGGCCAGTTGTTGCAGCCGTTGTTCGCCGCGTGCCCGATCAGTCGCGCTGTCGGGATCGATATAGACGATCAGACTTAAACGACCGCTCAAGTTGTCGATTACCACCAGTTCCTCGGTGAGCAGCAACAAACAGTCCGGGGTGCCGATATCATTCGGATGAGGGTTGTGCGCCAATCGTTTTTCAATGTAACGGATGGTGTCATAACCAAAATAACCCGCAAGGCCACCAGAAAAGCGCGGACCATCCGGCAGTTCGGCAACCTGAAAGCGTGCCATGTAACTGGCGATAAAGGCTAGAGGATCACTGCTGGTGTGCGATTCAACGGTTTTGCCGTCGGTTTCGATGCTGACCTGATGTCCCGATACGCGCAATACAGTCCGCGCGGGCAGACAAATAATGGAGTAACGACCGAAACGTTCGCCACCCTGTACCGATTCAAGCAGGCAAGAATAGGGAGCATTGGCCAGCTTTAAATAAACCGATAATGGCGTATCCAGGTCAGCCGGCTGCTGGCTGACCAGCGGAATTCGGTTATGGTGGATGGATGGGTTGATATGATTGGGTTGTCGCATGATGCTGTTGCTCCTGCATAATGAAGTCAGGTCAGCGCTTGTCTGACGGGAATCTCATAAGGGTGATGCAGTTGCCATCGCCAATGCAGGGTGCGGGAGTACGAGAAGCCACCTTGAAAAGCCGTTGCCAAACAGTGTGGTATGCGGGTTGGAACCGGCATCAGTCGCTGACCGGACGGCGTGCGGGTGTGAATCAACGTGGTCACGATCCGGCGTAACCGGTTTTTCAAGGTGTTGGAATAATGGTTCATGGGGCCAATACGATTCTGTCACAGGCCGCCAGTAAACTGGGTACAACGGCATCCGGATTCAGTTCTTCAACCGGTTTGCCGCGATTATAGCCATACGGAACACAAAACACATGCGTACCGGCCGCGCGCGCAGCTTGGGTATCGTTAAGCGAATCGCCAATTAACAGCAGTTCGTTGGGTGTAATGCCAAAATGCTGACAAGCGTGTTGTAGCGGCAGGGGGTCCGGCTTGCGTTTTGGCAAGCTGTCACCCGACAGCACCAGTTCAAAATAATCCAGTAGTCCGGTGGCGCGCAGTAACGGCAGGGTGAAGTTCTCGGCTTTGTTGGTGATACAGGCCAGGTGAAAGTGCATAGCGCGCATTTTTTGCAATCCGGCGACGACCCCGTCATACGGACGTGATTCACGCGCAACGTTGGCACTGTAGTGTTTTTCATACAGCGCATACGCGTTGCGGAAATCCTCTGAATCGGGTTCGCCATCCATGCTGCCGGTCAGCACCCGCTTGACCAGTCGCGACACGCCATTGCCAATATAGGTGCGAATGGCTGCAAGATCGGGCACCGGTCGCCCCAATTCCTGCATCATGCACTCGGCAGCATACGCCAGATCGGGTGCAGTATTGAGCAGGGTGCCATCAAGATCGATGACCACTGCTTTGACGGGCAGCGCGGCGGTGCTCATCCGTTCACCTTGGCCAGTTCTGCGCGCAGGGCAGCCAAAACACTGTCGTAACGGTGCGGATCAGCATCTTTGCCGGCACCAAACACGGCGGAACCGGCAACAAACACATCTGCGCCTGCTTGTGCCACTTCGGCAATGTTGTCAACCTTGACGCCGCCATCGACTTCCAGCCAGATATCACGGCCCGATGCATCGATGCGCTGACGTACTTCACGAATTTTGTTTAATGTTTCAGGAATGAATTTTTGTCCGCCAAAGCCGGGGTTGACCGACATCAGCAGAATCATGTCCAGTTTGTCCATCACGTGATCCAGATAATGCAACGGGGTGGCCGGGTTGAATACCAGACCGGCCTTGCAACCTGAATCACGGATCAGTGACAGTGAACGGTCGATGTGTTCGGATGCCTCGGGATGAAATGTAATCATATTGGCGCCAGCTTTGGCAAAATCAGGGATAATGCGATCCACAGGCTTGACCATCAGGTGGACGTCAATAAAGGCGTCGGTAACAGGACGCAGTGATTCGCATACCAGAGGGCCAATGGTCAGATTGGGCACATAATGGTTGTCCATCACGTCGAAGTGGATGATGTCCGCGCCAGACGCGATGACATCAGTGACTTCTTGGCCCAGTTTGGCGAAGTTGGCCGATAAAATGCTGGGGGCGATACGGAATGTTCTGGACACGGGGAGCTCCTTGCAACACTTCAGTGTAATATACGAGCTGGAGATTTTACCTGATATTTGTGTCCTGATGGCAGTGAAAAATCGGAATTTGTATGAAAGACCCTTATGGCTGATACACGAAAACACCACATCACGATTGATGTAAGAACGGTTTACTTGGAAGACCAGTCTGATCCGCTGGTCGAGCGTTACGTGTTTGCCTATACCATTACCATACGCAATACTGGTACAGTCGCGGCGCAACTGGTGTCGCGACACTGGATTATTACCGATGCCGAAGAACGCGTACAAGAGGTGCGCGGCCTGGGCGTGGTGGGAGAACAACCCTTGCTCAAGCCCGGACAAGCGTTTGAATACACCAGTGGGACAGCGTTGAATACCCCGGTCGGTACCATGCAGGGTACTTATCAAATGGTGGCCGAAGACGGTACGCATTTTGA
>DDOT01000170.1:10920-11174 GCA_002341815.1 Thiobacillus sp. UBA2487
TCCCGTCGGCTTTGGCCTTCCGGCCCGACATTCGGGATTGCAGAGCAGGGGGAAACAGGATGAATGGATTGATCGTGCATGGTGGGTTGGGTGTACGACGAGCCTGAATTATCGCCCGCTGCGCAGCGGGTTTTGGCAGCGGTACTGTTATCCTTGGGATTGCATCTGGCTATCCTCGGTCTGTTGGGTGCTACTGTTTCACACGTGAACGGCTTCGCGCAGACCGGTCGTTCGGGTGGTTTGCAAGTTAGTAT
>DDOT01000028.1 GCA_002341815.1 Thiobacillus sp. UBA2487
TTTGCTGAACAACCTGATATGACCTTGCAGAGTTTGAACCTGCGTCTGAGAAATAATCTTTCATGGGCAACCGAGGTAACGCATGATGGCGCTTGGCTTGCAACGGTGCACCGAGCGGAAGATGTGCCACCAACCGATGTGATCGATGCACTCAAGCGTGATCATAAACGGTTAGATGCTCTGTTTTCACGGGTTATTCACTTGACTGACCGTGGCGAACTGCTGGCGGCGAGTCAAGACATGGCGGCTTTTATCGATGGATTGCGTCGTCATATGGTAGTTGAACACGATATGTTGGTGCGAGCCATCCGCACCCCTAAAGACATGAATGGGGTAGACCCAAGCGCGGCAATGATGGCGGAGCATGATGAGATACTGGCGCAATCAACTATGATACTATCAGCTTTTGCAGAGCAAGATGCCTCTACTGCGTCGGTCTCGCCGTTGTTGGCAATTTTGGCGGGTTATTTGTCCAAACATGAAATGCGCGAAGAATTGACCTTGCTGCCGGTGTGGCAACGGGCCTTGGCCCATGCGCCTGCTACGGCTATCAATAACTTGTTCGAGCGCGTACTTACCCAACTTGAAATGAATAATTGACATGAATTTTAAGCAACAAGCACTTGATTATCACGAATTTCCAACCCCAGGAAAACTGTCTGTTACATCATCAAAGCCGTGCGATACATCTACCGATCTGGCATTGGCCTACAGTCCTGGTGTGGCGGAGCCTGTATTGGCCATTGCCGAGAATCCGGACAATGTGTGGCGCTATACCAATAAGGGCAATTTGATTGCGGTGATTACCGATGGCACCGCGATATTGGGGCTGGGTAATTTGGGACCGCTAGCATCCAAGCCGGTGATGGAAGGCAAGGCCGTTTTGTTCAAACGGTTTGCTGACATTGACGTGTTCGATATTGAGGTAAATGCCCCCAGCATAGAGTCCTTTATTGAAACGGTTGTTAATATCGCCCCTACATTTGGTGGCATAAACCTCGAAGATATCGCAGCACCCCATTGTTTTGTTATTGAAAAAGCATTGCGTGAACGTCTGGACATTCCTGTGTTCCATGATGACCAACATGGCACTGCCGTTATTATTTGCGCCGGCCTGATCAATGCGCTGCACGTGCAAGGCAAGCGATTACAAGATGCGCGTATTGTGCTGCTGGGCGCGGGAGCCGCAGGCACAGCCTCGTTGAACCTGCTACTGGCAATGGGTGCCGATCTGAACAAGGTGTTGGTGGTCGATAAAGCCGGGGTGTTGTATAAAGGCATGCCAAATTTGGCGGCGCATCATGAGCCGTTTGCTGCTGAAACCAGTGCGCGCACTCTGGCTGATGCCATGATGGGTGCTGATGCATTTATCGGCGTATCGGCAGCCCGATTGGTGACTCCCGAGATGATACGATCAATGGCCGATCGCCCGGTGGTATTTGCGCTGGCCAATCCCGAACCTGAAATCCACCCGACGCTTGCACACAGTGCCCGCGATGATTTGATAATGGCGACAGGTCGTTCTGACTATCCTAATCAAGTGAACAATGTGCTCGGCTTTCCGTTCATCTTTAGAGGCGCACTGGACGCGCGCGCCAAACGCATTACCCAAGGCATGCAAATTGCTGCGGTCAATGCATTGTGTGAGCTCGCACGCGAAGACGTTCCGCTGGAAGTTTTGAATGCTTACGGGCTGACATCACTGGCATTTGGTCGGGAATATATTTTACCAAAACCGTTCGATCCGCGTTTGCGCGAGCGTGTTGCCGGTGCGGTGGCCGCTGCGGCAAAGAGTGAGTCTTAACAAGAACAAGCCAAGGTATAAACGCATCAGAGATCACATGTTGAATGTGGTCTCTTTTTTTTTGATTGCGTATAATAGGTATTATGTTAAATATTGATGGCTTGCAAAGAGTCGGTCTGAAAAAATTTCAGGTGATCATCGCAACCGCATTAAGCAATCTATTTTTATTGTGCATTTGCAGATACGGCATTTCATGCATTAATAACATAGTCAGCCTGTGCGGTTGATAAACCGGGATACATCGGTAAACTCAATACTTCTTGATGAATATGTTCAGCAATGGGAAAAACGCCATTTTCCAACCCGAGATCGGCATATGCCGGTTGTAAGTGTGGCGGAATGGGATAATGAATCATGGAACCGATCCCCGTTTGTGTCAGATGCTGTTGCAATGCGTGACGTGTTTTGCTACGGATCACAGCAAGGTGCCAAACTGGTTCAGCCCAATCAGGCACAAAAGGCAAAGCAAGATTGTTTGCATCTAGTTGTGCCAAGTAATGTCGCGCCAATAGTTGACGTTGTTTATTCCATTCATCCAGTTTTTTCAGTTTTTCGCGCAAGAAGGATGCTTGAAGCTCGTCCAGTCGTGAATTGTAGCCTTTGACGTCATTGTGGTACTTTATCTTAGAGCCATAATTGCCTAATATGCGAATTTTCTCCGCCAGCACGTTATCATTGGTGGTTACTGCCCCTCCGTCACCAATTGCTCCCAAGTTTTTACCAGGATAAAAACTGAAGCCAGCGGCATCGCCAAGTGAACCGACACGTCTGCCCTTGTATAAGGCCCCATGCGCTTGTGCTGCATCTTCAATTACCTTGAGATTGTGGCGTCTGCCAATTTCATTAATAGCGTCCATATCAGCAGGTTGTCCGTATAAATGGACAACGAGAATGGCTTTGGTGCGTGGTGTTATCGCTCCTGCAATGCGAGCAGGATCAATATTGTAGGTTCGTTCATCAGGTTCAACGGGAACAGGTTTTGCACCGGCATAACTAACGGCCAACCAAGTGGCAATATAGGTATTGGATGGCACGATCACTTCATCACCTTCGCCAATTTCGTATGCGCGAAGAATTAAATGTAAAGCATCCAGACCATTTCCAACGCCAACGCAATGTGTAGCGTCACAATATTCCGCAAATTCTTGTTCAAATTCCTTCAATTCATGGCCTTGGATAAACCAGCCAAAATTTAATGTACGATCAAAGGCAGCGGCAAGCCGAGATCGAAGCTCAGCGTGTTGGATTTTCAGATCGAGAAAAGGAACCTTCAAGATGTGATCAACCATGCTTTTTACTCAGGTTACATCTTTAATAAAATCAGCATAGTCACGGTAGTAGTCAGCTTCATCATAAAAGTTTGATGCCAACACCATGCACACTGAGCCAGAGGAAAAATTATCAAGCTCCCGCCATATCATCGGGCAAACGTAAAGTCCATAATAGGACCGATTAAGATGAAAACGTGTCTGTCCGCCACCATCATTTAAAATAACGTCAAAGCTACCGGACATGGCAATGATGAGTTGATGCAACCCCTTGTGCGCATGTCCGCCACGTTCTGCGCCACCAGGTACATCATACAGATAATAAGCTCGCTGAATATCGAAAGGGATATGGCGACTGTTTTCGATAAAGGTTAAATTGCCACGAACGTCATGAATTTTAGGTAGTTCGATAATTTTACAGTCATTGATACTCATTCATAAATCTCCACTTCCCCGATCTCTTTAAGAAGGAACTGGTAACGCTTGCGGATGGTTTTGATTACATTATTATTCATGGCAATCCATAGTCAAGCGGGATGCATGTTGAGTCACGCAAGATCCAGGTCAGCGACTTCTTTCAGAATGGAATATAAACTTGGCTAACCCAAGGTTTCTNNCGCTTAGGGATATCTTCTTCAATCATGTACTCATGAGGTTAACCATGTCCGAGATCCATGCGACTTCGTTTGTTTCGCCGAAGGCTAAAATTGCCAATTCGGTTCGGATTGGCCCTTTCTGTATTGTACATGATAACGTTGAAATCGGTGAAAACACAGTAATAGAAGGCTATTGTGAGATTGGCAAACCTACACAATTAGGCAACGGGTCACCGTTAATTATCGAGCGCGAATCTTTGGTTAGATCGTATTCTGTTTTTTATGAATCATCCAGGTTTGGCGAAAAACTTATCACAGGTCATCATGTGACTGTTCGTGAAAATACGCTTGCAGGCGGGAACTGTCAGTTTGGCTCTTACAGCGACATACAAGGTGATTGTGAATTAGGGCAATATGTACGTTTGCAATCAAACGTATTTATCAGCAAGAACTCTCAAATTGGAAGTTTTGTTTGGTTGTTACCCTACGCACTGCTAACGAATGACCCAACTCCTCCCAGCAATTTACTAATTGGCCCCGTTATTGAAGATTTTGTTACTATATCAGCCCGGGCAACCATACTCCCTGGCATTCGAATCGGCAGAGGTGCATTGATCGCTGCAAATGCGTGTGTAACAAAGGATGTGCCAGCAGGATAGTTAGCCATGGGAGTACC
>DDOT01000180.1 GCA_002341815.1 Thiobacillus sp. UBA2487
CTGGCGTCCCCCTCGTTTGATCTGATTTTTCTCGCTGGTTATGGCATGTCTCGGCTTTATTGTATCGACGAGATGGTTGCACACGTTTTTTATGGAGAAAAATCATGTTATTGCGAGTCATGCAAGACTGGCTTTCATGTCTGTCGCTATGTATTTTCTGTCTGGGTAACGTACATGCGGATGGTTTGACCTTCGATGAAGCGTTAAATCAGGTGCGACAGCAGTCGCCAAGCATACTGGCGCAAAATGCCGGTGTGTCAGCGGCGCAGTCGGCAGAAAAAGCTGCAGGACAATTACCAGACCCAAAAGCGTTTATTGGTGTAGGAAATTTGCCGATAAATGGCAATGGTGCTTATAGCTTAAGTGGCGATCCGATGTCCATGCAGGTACTCGGTATCATGCAGGATGTCCCCAATGCGCACAAACGCGCTGCCTGGAGAAAAGAAGCTGCTGAAGACGTTGATGTGGCGCAACTCAAACGGCGCAGCGTGCGCAGTCAACTGTTGCGCGACACGGCATTGGCGTGGCTGAATCGTTACTTTATCGAACAACGATTGGCATTACTCGATAAGATCGATGTCGAAAATCGTGCGTTGTTATCCATCGTGCAGGCAGAAGTGGCATCTGGAAAAAAACAGGCAATCGACGCGGTGGCACCCGAGCAAGCATTGGCAGAGTGGGCTGACCAGCGTGACGATTTGCTTCGTGCCCGTGCTGAGGCCAAAGCGGTGTTGACAAAACTGTTGGGTGACACGGGCAACAAGGATTTGGCGGGAACTCCCCCTGCGTTGTCTGTCGATGTGGCTGCGTTACGTCAACAGGTGTCGCAATATCCCGATGTCCGATTGTACGGCGCTCTGGTGCGCAAAAATGAAGCATTGGCAGAAGAAGCGCGAGCGAACAAACATCCCGATTGGGGTTGGAGTCTTGCTTATCAGCGCAGGGCGCAGGGTTTGAGTGACATGGTGTCTGTGCAAGTGACGGTGGGGTTGCCTGTTTTTTCAGCCACTCGTCAAGATCCGGAAATTGCCGCTCGACAGGCAGACGTTTCCGAGGCAGAAGCAGACCAATTGGCCATGTTGCGCGAGCAAAGCGCCAAATTCGCAGACGATCTGGCGGATTATACGGCCAGCAGCCACAAATTGGTCCGTATTCAGCAAACCTGGTTGCCGCTGGCGCAGGAGAAGTATCAACTGGCTTTGGCCGGTTATCGTGCAGGAACATTGGCGGCAGATGCCGCCATTCAAGCGCGGCAGGAATGGATTACCCAACAATTCAAAGCGATCGATCTTGAAAATCAACAAGATGATGCTGCAATACGTTTGCGTTTTGCCAACGGAGAGGATTAACCATGAATAAGATATGGGTATTTGCAGGTACGTTAACGTTGGTGGTCATGGCGGCCGTTGGCGGGTATCAATATGCGCTGCGGCAACAAACCAGGCACCCGGGAATGGTTTCTGCGTTGTCTGTACAGGGGCATGCGCCAACCACCCGAACCGTGTTGTACTGGTATGACCCGATGATGCCAAATCAGCATTTCACTAAGCCGGGAAAATCACCTTATATGGACATGGCGTTGGTGCCAAAATACGCCGACGAAACCGTATCAACCGTTCCGGGTGTGCATATCGACGCCTTAATGCAGGAAAATCTGGGGATTCGCTTGGCTCACGTCGAACGCGGCACGTTGGTGCCAACAATCACGGCCAGTGCAAATGTTGTGTTTGATGACCGTAATGTGGCTGTGGTGCAAGCAAAAAGCAATGCATTCGTGCAACAAACCTACCGATTGGCTGTTGGGGATGTCATACCAAAGGGTGCGCCGATAGTCAGCCTGTTGATGCCTGAGTGGGTAGGCGCGCAAGAAGAATATCTGGCGACGCTGAAAACGGGCGATGTGACATTGGCACAGGCGGCACGCATGCGTCTGGCATTGCTCGGCATGCCGGAATCACTGATCGAACACGTACGCAAGACCGGGAAATCCGTGTCGGCGGTTACCGTGACAGCGCCGATTGCCGGAATGGTGCAAAGCCTGAATGTGCGTACAGGAATGACCCTGTCTGCCGGTGAAGAACTGGTCCGCTTGAATGGGTTACAGACTGTCTGGCTGGAAGCCGAGGTGCCAGAAGCGCAAAGTGCCGGATTGTCTGTGGGGCAATCATTGACCGCCCGATTCGTTGCCTGGCCGGAACAGAATATCAAAGGTCGTATCATCGCCATTTTACCTCAGTTGGCGCAGGATACTCGTACGGTACGGGTGCGTGCAGAATTGCCCAACGCGGATGGCCATATCCGGCCGGGGATGTTCGCAGAAGTGACTTTGGCGCAACACGCGCAGCATCAGGTATTACTGGTGCCATCCGAGGCCATCATCCACACCGGCAAGCAAGATATTGTCATGCTGTCAGAGCAGCAGCATTTTATGCCCGTGGTGGTACAAACCGGTGAAGAAAGCGAAGGAAAAACCGTTATTTTGTCGGGATTGAAAGCCGGTCAGCGCATTGTGGCATCGGGAGCGTTTCTGGTCGATTCCGAAGCAACGCTGGCTGACGTACTCCCTCGATTTGCCGGCAAAAAAATGCAGATGGACAAAGCGCCGCCTGGGCATTACACGGGCGTGGGTCTGGTCGAGAAATTAGATGCGTCGTCAATTACATTGTCGCACGAACCGATTCCGACCTTGGGTTGGCATGCCATGACCATGNNCCATGACGTTTGCCTTGCAAAATTCTGCACTGGCGCAGCGAATTAAGGTTGGGGACCGCGTGCAATTCGGGTTTGTATCGAACAAGCAAGGCTACGTAGTTGATAGCTTGCGCCGGACTGGAGACAAATCATGATTGCCAAATGGATTCGTTGGTCTGTAGCCAATCGCCTGCTGGTGTTGGGTGCGGCATTGGTGCTGGTGGTATGGGGATGGTATGCCGTGCGCCATATTCCGGTGGATGCGCTGCCGGATTTGTCTGATGTACAGGTGATTGTACGCACCAGTTTTCCGGGACAAGCGCCAGAACTTGTTGAAAATCAAGTAACTTATCCGTTGGAAGCTGCACTGCTGTCTGTGCCCGGCGCCAAAATCGTGCGTGGTTTTTCATTTTTTGGCGATTCTTATGTGTATGTGCTGTTTCATGACGGCACAGATTTATATTGGGCGCGCGCTCGTGTGCTGGAATACCTGAATCAGGCACATTTGCCTGCCGGAGCCACACCATCCATCGGCCCGGACGCAACCGGGGTGGACTGGATTTATGAATATGCACTGGTGGACAAAACGGGGCAGCATGATTTAGCGCAATTACGCAGCTTACAGGATTGGTTTTTGAAATTCGAGCTCAAGGGTTTGCCGGATGTGGCCGAGGTGGCGACGATTGGCGGCATGGTCAAGCAATATCAGGTCGTATTGGATCCTGATCGGTTGGCTGCTTACCGGATATCGGTGCCACAGGTCATTGCAGCACTGAATCGAGCCAACCAGGAAACCGGCGGGTCTGTACTGGAGTTAGCCGAAACCGACTATATGGTGCGTGCGGCGGGTTATTTACGTCAACCGGATGATTTTAAGGCCATTCCATTGGGTGTATCGGTCACCGGAACACCTGTTTTATTGGGAGATGTGGCGCGCATTCAACAGGGGCCGGCGCCCCGACAAGGCGTGGCAGAACTAAACGGAGCGGGTGAAACGGTCGGCGGTGTGGTAATTTTGCGCGCCGGTAAAAATGCCCGACAGGTAATTCAAACCGTCAAGGCCAAGCTGGCCGCATTGAAATCCAGCTTGCCTGCCGGCGTCGAAATTGTGCCAACCTACGATCGTAGCATTTTGATCGATCATGCGGTCAGTAATCTGGACGATAAACTACGGGAAGAATTGTTGGTGGTAGCGCTGGTGTGTGTGGTGTTTCTTTGGCACTGGCGTTCTGCCCTAGTGGCCATCGTTGCATTGCCAATTGGGGTTCTGGCTGCTTTTGTCGTCATGTATTATCAGGGTATCAATGCCAACATCATGTCTTTGGGAGGCATTGCGATTGCGATTGGCGCCATGGTGGATGCCTCGGTGGTGATGATTGAAAATGCACACAAAAAAATACTGGCATGGCAAAAAACGCATCCGGACGAGATTCTTCAGGGTGATGCGCACTGGCAGTTGGTGACCGAGGCGGCCACAGAAGTCGGGCCGGCGCTGTTTTTCAGTCTGTTGATCATCGCCTGTTCATTTGTGCCGATTTTCAGTTTGCAGGCTCAGGAAGGACGATTGTTTACGCCTTTGGCTGCCACCAAAACCTATGCCATGGCAGCGGCAGCCGTCTTGTCGGTAACCTTGGTACCCGTGTTGATGGGATACTGGATACGCGGTCGCTTGCCGGCGGAAGAGAACAATTGGCTCAACCGCTGGTTGGTGGCGTTGTACCGACCTATGCTCGACTGGTCGCTCATGCACCCCAAAACGCTGCTCACGTTTGCCGTGTTATTGCTCGTGAGCAGTATATGGCCGATGACGCACACCGGTGGTGAGTTCATGCCGCCTTTGAACGAAGGCGATTTATTGTACATGCCGTCCGCTTTGCCCGGTCTTTCCACTGAAAAAGCGGCAGCATTGTTGCAACAATCGGACGAGCTGATTAAAAGTGTGCCCGAAGTAGCGAGTGTGTTTGGCAAGGCTGGGCGCGCAGAAACCGCTACCGATCCGGCGCCGATGGAAATGTTTGAAACCACGATTCATTTTAAACCGCGGCGGCAATGGCGTGCAGGCATGACACCCAAAAAACTGGTGGCCGAGTTAGACCGTGTGGTACGGGTTCCCGGTTTGACCAACGTATGGGTACCGCCCATCCGCAACCGGATTGACATGCTGGCAACGGGTATCAAAAGCCCGATCGGCATCAAGATTTCCGGCGACCATCTTGCCGAACTGGATGCTGTAGCGCAGGCCGTCGAACAGGTGGCAAAGCGGGTCCCCGGCGTCAGTTCGGCATTTGCGGAACGGTTGGACGGTGGACATTACATCGATGTGACGATTCATCGCGCGCTTGCAGCCCGTTATGGGTTGAATATTGCAGACGTGCAAACCGTGGTGTCGTCCGCCATTGGCGGGGAAACGATCGGTGAGGTGGTGGACGGTGTGGCCCGTTACCCCATCAATGTACGTTATCCTGAAGATTATCGTGACTCATTGGAACAATTGCGCAACATGTTGGTGGTCAGTAACAGCGGCCAACAACTGACGTTAGGTACGGTGGCAAGTTTTGCCATCCATAATGGACCCGCGATGATAAAAAGCGAAAATGTGCGACCGATAAATTGGGTTTACGTCGATGTTCGCGGTCGTGATCTGGCTTCAGTGGTCGTTGATTTACAGCAGGCGGTAACCAGGCAAATTGTGTTGCCTGCAGGTGTCAGCCTTTCCTATGCCGGTCAATTTGAATACCTTGCCCGCGCCACAGCAAGACTGGAGCAGATCATTCCAGTGACCTTGCTGATTATCGCCTTGTTGCTGTTCGCTGTGTTTCGTCGGATCGATGAAGTATTGATGGTGATGCTGGCGTTGCCATTTGCTTTGGTGGGTGGATTCTGGTCGTTGTATTGGTTGGGGTACCATCAATCCGTGGCGACTACCGTCGGATTCATTGCCCTAGCCGGCGTGGCAGCAGAGTTTGGCGTGATTATGTTGTTGTACCTGAACCAATCGGTGCAAGCGCGGCAAAGGCAGGACGGTGCGTTGACCACCGAAGCGCGCCTGGCAGCGATTCGGGAAGGTGCATTATCGCGTGTGCGCCCCAAAGCCATGACCGTCGCTGCAATTCTGGCCGGCTTGTTGCCGATAATGATGGGCGACGGCGTGGGATCGGAAGTCATGCATCGTATTGCGGCGCCCATGTTGGGCGGAATGTTGACTGCACCGATATTGTCTATGTTGGTGATACCTGTCCTCTACCGGTTGAGGTGGCGATGACGGATTTGATTTTCCCCTGCGCCTGAATGAGTGATAATGTCGATCTACAGAAAAAGGGCGATTGCGCATGTTAAACAAGAGTCAGCAACCCCAACGTGCCGTTGTGGCGGCGGTACAGTTACCCAATGTTGGCGATCAGGAATTCAATGCGTCGCTAACNNGTACAGACCTTTGTGCAAAAACGGCAACATTTTGATACGGCGGCTTATTTAGGCGTTGGCAAGCGTGAAGAAATTCACCAATATGTCAACATGGCATCAGTTGGCGACGTGAACGACAACGCGGCATCTGATCCCATCGAGGCCATTCTGGTCGACCATGAAATCTCGCCTTCGCAGGCGCGCAACCTGGAAAAGGCTGTGGGCTGTCCGGTGATGGACCGCACCATGGTCATTCTGGAAATTTTTCATCGCAATGCCCGTTCGCCTGCCGCTCGTGCGCAGGTGGAAATTGCGCGGCTAGGTTATATGGCTCCGCGCTTGCGCGAAATGGCCAAACTGGCCGGCCCGCAAGGCCGGCAACGCAGCGGTGTCGGCGGGCGGGGCGCCGGCGAATCGCATACCGAGCTGGACCGGCGTAAAATCCGCGACCGGATTGCCGAGTTGCAGTTGGACATTCTGGCCATGGAAGCCGATCGGCAAATACAGCGCGCGCGGCGGCAAGAGCGCCGAAGTCAGGCTGCAGTGGCGTTGGTGGGTTATACCAATGCCGGCAAATCGACCTTGATGCGCGCGCTCACCGGCAGCGAAGTGCTGGTGGCGAACAAGCTGTTTGCCACGCTCGATACAACGGTGCGCGCCCTCTACCCCGAAAGCGTGCCACGGGTGCTGGTCAGCGATACGGTGGGATTTATTAAAAACTTGCCACATGGCCTGGTTGCCTCATTCAAATCCACCCTTGACGAAGCCCTTGATGCGGCCTTGCTGCTACACGTCATCGATGCCAGCGATCCCGGCTTTGAGCGTCAACTGGACGTGACCGTCGACGTGCTGGCTGAAATCGGTGCACAAGACATTCCGCGCATGCTCATTTTCAACAAGATCGACCATGTCGGCGATGCCGTGGCGCAAGCGGAATGTGCAGCCCGACTCAACGCAAAATACCCCGCCTGCATCGTGATGAGTGCGCGCCGCCCGGACGATGTGGCTCGACTGCACCAAGTCATTGTGAACTTTTTTCAGCAGGATTTAATCGAGGACGAGTTGTTTTTGCCGTGGACGGCGCAGCAACTACGCAGCGACATTTACGCCAACTGCAACGTACTGGCGGAGCGTGCCGATGCGCAAGGGGCTTATTTTCGGGTGAATGGCGAAGCCGGGATGTTGCAAGCACTGCGCGAGCGCCTGGGGCTGGCGACTTGACCTTCAATATGAAACCCAAGTGAGGG
>DDOT01000082.1 GCA_002341815.1 Thiobacillus sp. UBA2487
GTTGTCACGTTTGAATTTATTGACGATGGCTTGTTTCAGGGATGGCGTACCACCAACCGCGGTATACTTGGTAAAGCCGCTGCGAATGGCCTCAGTGGCAGCATCTTTTATGTGTTGTGGTGTGTCGAAATCGGGCTCGCCAGCCCCCAGACTGATAATGTCACGTCCGGATGCCTTTAGCTGAGCGGCACGCGCAGTCACGGCCAGGGTTGGGGATGGTTTGATAGCCTGTACACGTTGGGAGAGCTGCACTTTGGTTTATCCTTTGCTCGACGGTGTTCGCACATGCGGCGGCGCGTGCGTGGTACCATAAATTGATTACTGAACTTGGTGATTTTACCCGTGATTGTCACTTTTCCCAATAGCCCTTTTCGATTGCATCAGCCATTTCCACCCGCCGGTGACCAACCGCAGGCAATTCGTCAACTCATAGACGGGATTCGCGACGGCTTGGCTTATCAGACGTTGTTGGGTGTTACCGGGTCTGGCAAGACGTACACCATGGCGAATGTTATCGCAGAATTGGGACGTCCGGCCATGATCATGGCGCCTAACAAAACCTTGGCTGCCCAGTTGTATGCAGAAATGCGCGAGTTTTTTCCAGAAAATTCGGTTGAATATTTTGTTTCCTACTACGACTACTATCAGCCAGAAGCGTATGTGCCTGCGCGGGATCTGTTTATTGAAAAAGATTCCAGCATCAATGAACACATCGAACAAATGCGGTTATCGGCCACCAAAGCCTTACTGGAACGGCGCGACAGTGTGATTGTGGCCACCGTTTCGGCAATTTACGGGATTGGCGATCCGGTGGATTACCACCAGATGATCTTGCATTTGCGCCAAGGTGAGCGGTTAGGTCAACGTGATGCCCTGACACGCTTGGTCGCCATGCAATATGAGCGCAACGATGTGGATTTTCGTCGCGGGTCGTTTCGGGTGCGCGGGGATGTACTGGACATTTTTCCGGCGGAGAATGCGGATTATGCGGTTCGTTTGTCCCTGTTTGATGATGAAATTGAATCGATCAGTCTGTTTGATCCATTGACCGGGCGCGTTATACAAAAAGTGGCCCGATTTACGGTATACCCGTCCAGCCATTATGTTACGCCGCGCAGCACAACCTTGCGAGCGATTGAGGCCATTAAGCAAGAGTTACATGAACGCCTGGAGGTCTTGTATCGCGATAACCGGTTGGTTGAGGCGCAGCGCTTGGAGCAGCGCACGCGTTTTGATCTGGAAATGATGAACGAGTTGGGGTTTTGTAAGGGCATCGAAAATTATTCGCGGCATTTGTCGGGCCGCCAGCCTGGCGAACCACCGCCCACGTTGATTGATTACCTGCCGCATGATGCGTTGATGATTCTGGATGAATCTCATGTCACCATTCCGCAAGTGGGTGGCATGTATCGTGGCGATCGCGCGCGTAAAGAAAATCTGGTGCATTACGGGTTTCGTTTGCCATCCGCGCTGGATAACCGGCCGTTGCGTTTTGATGAGTTTGAACGGGTGATGCGACAAAGTGTTTTTGTGTCGGCGACCCCGGCCGAATATGAGCGTTTGCATCAGGCGCAAGTGGTGGAGCAGGTGGTGCGTCCGACGGGTTTGGTGGATCCGGTGATTGAGGTGCGACCGGTGACCAGTCAAGTGGACGATGTATTGTCGGAAATCAACTTGCGGGTTGCGGTTGGCGAGCGCGTGCTGATTACCACCTTGACTAAACGTATGGCAGAAACCTTAACCGGATATTTGGCCGAACATGGCGTCAAGGTTCGCTACTTGCATTCGGATGTGGATACGGTTGAACGGGTGGAAATTATTCGTGATTTGCGCTTGGGAGTGTTCGATGTGTTGATCGGTATTAATTTGTTGCGTGAAGGGTTGGATATTCCCGAGGTGTCATTGGTGGCGATACTCGATGCCGACAAGGAGGGTTTCTTGCGTTCTGAGCGCTCGTTGATACAAACCATCGGACGGGCCGCCCGCCATTTGCATGGTAAAGCGATTTTATATGCAGACCGAGTGACGGCGTCAATGCAACGTGCCATGGATGAAACCGAACGGCGGCGTAACAAACAACTGCAGTTTAATCGGGAACAAGGAATAGTTCCGCGTGGTGTGGTGAAACAAATTCGCGATATCATCGAACCCGCATTTGATGCCGATCAGGCTGCTCAATCACGTAAAGTGGCTCAGCAGCGGGCAAGTTATGATGTGATGGATGAAAAGGCATTGGCGCGTGAACTTAAACGGGTGGAAAAAGACATGCTGGCAGCGGCACGCGACCTCGAATTCGAGCGAGCGGCGCAATTGCGCGATCAGATGCACAGACTGCGTGGCAAGTTGTTCGGTGTTGACCCGGAGTAGTTATCGCAACGATCGTTACCGGTCAACTCGTCATCATCCCGATTTGATCTGCGTAGCGTCTCGTGGGGGCGTTAATCAGAGTCGTCTTGACGCGCCAATTAACGCTCAATGCAACCTTACGCGAAGGTCTGGTTAGCATGCGGATTGCCATCGCAGGTTTTGTGCTCGGTGTGTGCTGGCTGCAACAGCAAGCCCATTTGCCTGATCTGCGCTGGATTTGGGGCTTGCCCTTGTTGGTAAGCGTGGCGTGGTTGCTGCCTGCCATTCTGCCGCACCGTTTGCTGATGTTTTGTCTGGCATTGGTGTTGGGGGTGAGTTGGGCCACTTGGCGGGCGGAAAGCCGGTTGGCGGATCGTTTGCCCGATGCTTGGTGTGGTGTTGATATTCGCCTGCAAGGGGTGGTGAATGGTTTGCCGCTGGCGAATGCATCGGGTGAGCGGGTCGATTTGCAGGTTCAGCGCGTTCTCACGCCTGACGCACACGTACCGACGTTAATTCGGGTGCATGTGATGGGCAAGCAATGGCATTGGCAGCCTGGGGAGGTCTGGCAGGTTGATGTGCGCCTGCAACAACCCCATGCCAGTGAAAATCCCCATGTGCCCGATCTGGAAGCCACCTGGTTCTCCGAGGGTATTGGCGCGGTAGGGGTGGTGAATGAGCGGCAGCCGATTTTGCTGGTCGGCATGAAACCGTATGATCCTGTGTTATGGATCGATCGATTGCGTCAACGCATTGATGAGCGCATTGATGCCCAATTACCGGATTCATCGGCGTCAGGCGTGATTAAAGCGCTGGTGGTAGGGGATCAGTCTGCGATTTCCGATGTTCAGTGGCGCTTATTTCAAAACACGGGCATCGTACATTTGGTGTCGGTTTCCGGTTCGCATGTCACCTTGCTGGCTGGTGTATTGTATGGCGTTGTGTATGGCTT
>DDOT01000142.1:0-137 GCA_002341815.1 Thiobacillus sp. UBA2487
CCACCCTGCTGATGGCATGGGGCACAGTTATCTGAAAACAATTGCTTGCCGGCTGACAACACAAAGCTGTTGGCTTCCGGATCTTTGGCAATCTGTTCGTACGGCATACGCGCAATCTTGTCATAATATGGCTTTTG
>DDOT01000142.1:225-5525 GCA_002341815.1 Thiobacillus sp. UBA2487
CCGGCAATCGGCCACGCCGGGTACATGAACCAGTATACGACCGCAAATACCACCGTGATGTAGAACGCCATCAACCACCAATTCGGAAGTGGATTGTTGTATTCCTGCAGATCACCGTCCCATACGTGACCGGTTGTTTGCGGTGCACGCGCCTGCTGTTTGCTAACGCTCATTTTTTGTCTTCCCTCATCTTTGTTTCGTCGTCATCCAGAAACGGGATGTCTTTATAGGTTTCCAGGCGCTCCCCACGTTTTTTACTGCCATAGACGTAGATAACAATGCCTACAAACGTCACAAACAGAATCACCATTGCCAAAGGCTTGGTGTGTTCATATGATGCAAACCAGTAAAGCCATCCCATATCGGTATAGTTCCGTTCAACGATACTTGACGAATTCGTCGTCGTTGTACTTGCTGAAATCAACCATTGTGCCGAGCACTTGCAAGTAGGCAACCAAGGCATCCATTTCGGAGATATTGCTCCGATCTCCGTCGTAGTTTCCTTCTTCCGCCTGTTTGATCAGGTTTTGGCGTGCTTTGTTGATGTCCAGCATGTCCGCCGTTTCTTTGCCGAACTTCTTCACGTTGGCGTCATATTCAGCTTTGGTGAGTGAGTAAGGCACACCGGTGGTACGCAACGCTTTCATGCGGTCTTCCACATCCGAAATATCCAGTTGAGTGGTCAACAGCCATGGGAAGTTCGGCATCACCGACTCTGGCACCAAGGAACGCGGCGCGACCAAGTGCTGTGTCATCCATTCATTGGAGTACTTCTTGCCCACCCGCGCCAGATCGGGACCAGTGCGTTTGGAACCCCATTGAAACGGGTGATCGTATTGGGATTCAGCCGCCAATGAGTAGTGGCCATAGCGCAATGCTTCATCACGGAACGGACGAATCATCTGTGAATGGCATAAATAACAGCCCTCACGCTGATAAATATCGCGACCACGCAACTCAAGCGGGGTGTAAGGACGCACGCCATCCACTTTTTCAACGGTATCCTTGATAAAGAACAACGGCGCAATTTCTACCAAACCGCCAATACTGATCGCGATCATGGTCATCACGGACAACAGCCCGATATTTGTCTCCAGCCATTCATGCTTGAACATTTTTTATTTTCTCCCTGTTTATGCGTGAGCAACCGTCATGACCGGAACAGCAACCGGTGCTTTGTTACCTTGACGAATGGTCATGACAATGTTGATAAACATCAGCAACATGCCGGTAACGTAGAACATGCCGCCAATGGCACGCATGGCATACAGCGGATGCATGGCTGCAACAGATTCAACAAAGGAATATTGCAAGTTGCCATACTGGTCAAACGCACGCCACATCAAGCCCTGGGTAATACCGGAAATCCACATGGCGGTGATATACAGCAGTACGCCAATGGTGGCCAGCCAGAAGTGAATACCAATCAGTTTTTCACTCCAGATTTTGGTATTCCACACCCGTGGAATCATGTGATACAGGGAACCAAAACTCACCATGGCAACCCAACCCAATGCACCGGAGTGCACGTGGCCCACTGTCCAGTCGGTGTAGTGCGACAATGCATTTACGTCTTTCAGTGCCATCAGTGGACCTTCAAACGTAGACATGCCGTAGAACGACAGTGCCACGATCAGGAAGCGCATGATCGGGTCGGTGCGCAGTTTGTCCCAAGCACCAGACAGGGTCATGATACCGTTGATCATACCGCCCCAGGACGGCAGCAACAGCATGATGGAGAAGGTGGCTGCCAACGTGGAGGTCCAGTCAGGCAAAGCCGTCCAGTGCAAGTGGTGTGCGCCAACCCACATATACAGAAATGACAATGCCCAGAAGTGAACAATCGACAACCGATAGGAATACACCGGACGACCGGCCTGCTTGGGCACAAAGTAGTACATCATGCCAAGGAACGCAGCGGTCAGGAAAAAACCCACCGCATTGTGACCATACCACCATTGGGTCATTGCATCTTGCGTGCCGGCAAACAGGCTGTAAGACTTCATCGAAAACAGGCTGATAGGCACGGCCAGATTGTTAAAAGTATGCAGCAAGGCGGTTGCCAGAATGAATGACAGATAGAACCAGTTGGCAACATAGATATGCGGCTGCTTGCGCTTCATGATGGTGCCGATAAACACCGCCATATACGCCACCCACACCACTTCCACCAGAATATCCAGAGGCCATTCCATTTCGGCATACTCACGCGACTGGGTGTAGCCCAGCATATAGGTGATATCTGCCAACGCAACGGCTGCCGTCCAACCCCAGAAGGTGAAGTTGGCCATGAAGTCACTAATCAGACGGGTCTGACAGGTACGCTGCACGATGTAGTACGACGTAGCGAACAGCGCGCTGCCACCAAAGCCGAAAATCACGGTGGTGGTATGTGCCGGACGAAACCGACCGAATGTAATGTAGGGAATGTCAAAGTTCATGAACGGCCACGCCAGCTCCGAAGCAATCCACACCCCAATCGACATGCCGATCAACCCCCATAACACCGCCATGAACGAAAATCGTCTGACGATGTCGAAGTTGTACTGCTCATTACTACTGATTTCTGTAGTCGACACTTGAGCCTCCTAACTACCCTAAGTCTGATTAATAGAATTATACCAAGCGGTATTTTACCCGCGGCAATATGCCGCACGCAAGCTTGATTATCAGTATTTTTACCTGTTTTACAACTCACGCCACCATCCGATTGATTTAAAAGGATATCTATATCGGATATTTGTAGGCGGAATACAAGAAATACCGCTTTAAAGATAATATTATCTGATTAATCGCTTGAAGTCATCAGAAAGGTGTGCCGCAGTCTGTCCGTACGGCTCTTGCAATCGCAGGCGGCCGTCTTGATCGTAAACGTACGCCCAGGCCGTGTGATCGACCGCGTAATTGCCACCGGCATCTGCGGGATGTCGGTGCGCCACTGCACCAAATGCGGTTAACACCCGTTGTGTTTGCTGTTCATTTCCGTACAACGCGGAGAAATGCGGATTGAACGCAGCGACAAACCGCTTGAGCATGGCCGGGTTATCCCGCGCGGGGTCGACTGTAATAAACAACACTTGTATTTTTTGCGCCCCCGCGCCCGTTAGTTGCAAAGCTTGCGACAAATCATACAATGTGGTCGGACACACTTCCGGGCAATGGGTATAACCAAAAAACACCACTACCACTTTGCCCCGGTAGTCAGCCAGGGTGTGCACCCGCCCATCCAATCCGGTCAGGCGAAATTGTTTGCCATAGTCAACACCGGTTACATCTTGTCCCCAGGTTTTGCCGAGCTCGCCCTTGTGCGGCACACAACCCGCCAATACCAGCCATAGCAACCAGCCTAGCCACTTCATTCAGGCTTGACGATACCCAGTGGCATATCAGTCAAGCGATAACGACCGCTTTGGACAGCGGCGGCCAGTTCGTCCAACCGGGTTTTGTTCAGCATATCAATCACCTGCTGTTTGATCGGCAACCAACTAAAATGCACCGGGCAAGCGGTTTCATCGCTGCAGCGTTTCAACCCCAGCAAGCAGCTTTGCGTGAAGTCAGCACCTTCCGTCAGTTGCAACAATTCCATCAACGACAAGCGCACCACTTCTTCGCGCAAGCAAAAACCGCCCAATCGCCCACGAAATGAATACAGCAAGCCATTTTTTCCCAAGCCCTGCAAAATCTTGGCCAAATAAGGCGCAGGAACATTGAGTCTCAATGCTACATCACGATTCAATACGGGCGTATTCGGTGGTTGGGTCGCCATATAAATCATGGCCTGAACCGCATATTGACTGGTACGGGATAACAGCACAGCTCACCTCAATATTTCATCCAGTAACAACCCGGCAAACACGCTCGCACCCAACCAATTGTTGTGTAGAAACGCCTTGAAGCAGCGTTCAGGCTCTCGATTACGGATAATGGTATAATGATATACTGCAATTCCCGCTGCAACAATTATTCCCAAATAAAAAAATACACCGCGCTTTTCCTGCCACCCTAACCAAACCAGCAACCCCAGCGTCAGCGCGTAGCACAGCATGATCGCTGTTACATCCATTCTCCCGAACGTAATGGCTGAGGTACGAATCCCAATCTTTAAATCATCCTCACGGTCCACCATGGCGTATTCCGTGTCGTAAGCAATCGCCCAAAACACGTTTGCCATCAACAATATCCATGCTTGCATAGGCACACTACCGCGCAGTGCTGCGTAGGCCATGGGGATGCCAAAGCCGAATGCAATTCCCAAATAGGCCTGTGGAATAGCCAAAAAGCGCTTGGTATACGGATAACTGCCCGCCAAAAACAGCGCCGGCACCGACAGTGCCCACACCAAATGATTCAGCGGCAGAATCAGCAAAAAAGCAAAAATTGACAACACCAAGGCCAGTAGCAGCGCTTCTTTGGGCGTTACCGTGCCTGAAGCCAGTGGTCGGTTGCGGGTACGCCGCACATGCCCGTCAAAATCGCGATCCGCGTAGTCGTTGATGACGCATCCCGCTGAGCGCATCAGCACCGTGCCCAGCAGAAAAATCCACAACACCACCCAATTCGGGTGTCCGCCGGGACTGGCCATCCATAACGCCCACAACGTAGGCCATAACAACAACAATATCCCGATCGGCTTGTCCAGTCGCATCAAACGCTCGTACTCATCCAGCTTGCTCAGCCAATGATTACCCATCATCAATCCCCCAGTACACTCGGCAGAAACACCTCTGTCACCAATATCCGCCGACCATTACGCACAAACAACGAGCGGCGCGCCCAATAAGCATGGCGACCCGTGACATCGCCCATCGATGCCCGCCTGAACAAGGGATGCCGCAATGGTAAACGACAATATTGCATCGAAGAACGTTTAACCTGTGCATCCGAAAACAATACGTCTCCCAAGGGACGACCGCCCAATTGCTTGAGTTTTCGCCAACTGCCCTGCAAGACCGATCGGGGAATCACACTGTGCGCGCAAACCAGGTTTGTTTCGCCATCACACAGCCACACATCACGCGACAGCGCCGGACGGGCCCTCCCCAACAAGCGCAATTCATCCGGTAGTGGATAGACATAACATTGCTGCACACCACGCACGCCAAACCCAGAAAATCTCTTACGCATCCTGGCTGTCAACGAACCACGATCCATTAACCAGTTTTTTACCGCTGGTGAGGCACCAACCGGGCGGGCACACCAATTTGCCATCAATCCATTCCCTCAGTGCAGTTTAACCCAATCTTTTTATACATTAACGCGTGCCCTGACTTGCATTCCATGACTTGCATTCCATGACTTGC
>DDOT01000185.1 GCA_002341815.1 Thiobacillus sp. UBA2487
ACGACACCAGCACCCACAGTGCGGCCACCTTCGCGAATCGCGAAGCGCAGACCTTCTTCCATGGCCACCGGCGCAATCAATGCCACATTGACCGATACATTGTCGCCAGGCATCACCATCTCAACACCAGCCGGCAATTCTACCGCGCCAGTCACGTCCGTTGTACGGAAGTAGAATTGTGGACGATAACCATTGAAGAACGGGGTATGACGACCACCTTCATCCTTGCTCAGCACATAAATTTCAGCGCTGAAGCGGGTATGCGGCTTGATCGAACCCGGCTTGGCCAGAACCTGACCACGCTCTACGTCTTCACGCTTGGTACCGCGCAACAGAACACCAACGTTATCACCCGCCTGACCTTGATCCAGCAATTTGCGGAACATTTCCACACCCGTACAGGTGGTTTTGGTGGTGGCACGAATACCCACAATTTCAACTTCTTCACCAACTTTGATCACGCCACGTTCGATACGACCGGTCACCACCGTTCCGCGACCCGATATCGAGAACACGTCTTCTACCGGCATCAGGAATGCACCATCAACCGCACGCTCCGGATCAGGAATATAGCTGTCCAGCGCATCTGCCAGACGGTAGATGGATGGCTCACCAATTTCCGATTGGTCGCCTTCCAGCGCCTTCAATGCAGAACCGGTAACAATCGGCGTATCATCGCCAGGGAATTCATATTTCGACAGAAGCTCACGCACTTCCATTTCAACCAATTCCAGCAACTCAGCGTCATCCACCATGTCAGCCTTGTTCAGGTAGACAATGATGTAAGGCACCCCAACCTGACGTGCCAACAAAATGTGCTCACGGGTTTGCGGCATTGGACCGTCCGCTGCCGATACCACCAGAATTGCGCCATCCATCTGCGCCGCACCGGTAATCATGTTCTTCACATAGTCAGCGTGGCCAGGACAGTCAACGTGCGCGTAGTGACGCTTTTCGGTTTCATATTCAACGTGCGCGGTGTTGATGGTGATACCGCGCGCCTTTTCTTCCGGCGCAGAGTCGATATCCGCGTAATTCTTCGCTTCACCACCAAACTTCTTCGACAAAATCGTGGTGATCGCTGCGGTCAACGTGGTCTTGCCGTGGTCAACGTGTCCAATCGTACCCACGTTTACGTGCGGCTTCGTCCGCTCAAACTTGCCTTTTGCCATGTCTATTTCCTTGCTTGATTACTTCTTGTTGATGATTGCTTCAGCCACATTCTTTGGGGCTTCTGCATACTGTTTAAATTCCATGCTGTAGGTTGCACGACCCTGGCTCATTGAGCGCAACACGGTTGAGTAACCAAACATTTCAGCCAGCGGAACCTCAGCCTTGATGACTTTACCACTCGCATTATCATCCATACCTTGAATCATGCCGCGACGTGAGGACAGATCACCCATGACGTCACCCATATAATCTTCAGGCGTCTCCACTTCAACCGCCATCATCGGCTCAAGCAGAACAGGATTGGCCTTACGCATACCGTCTTTAAACGCCATCGACGCAGCCATCTTGAAGGCATTTTCATTCGAATCGACATCATGGTAAGAACCATCGAACAACGTAACCTTGACATCGACAACCGGGAAACCAGCCAACACACCATTTGGCAGGGTGTCCTGCAAACCTTTGTCTACCGCCGGAATGAACTCGCGAGGGACGGTACCGCCCTTGATTGCATCCACAAACACGTAGCCTTGACCCGGCTCGCTAGGTTCGAGTTTAAGCCAAACGTGGCCATACTGACCCTTGCCACCGGATTGCTTGACGAACTTGCCTTCAACCTCGACCTGTTTGCGAATCGCTTCACGATAGGCAACTTGCGGCGCACCCACGTTAGCCTCAACCCCGAACTCACGCCTCATGCGATCCACGATGATCTCAAGGTGCAACTCGCCCATACCGGAAATAATGGTCTGACCGGTTTCTTCATCGGTTCGCACACGGAAGGACGGATCTTCTTGTGCCAAACGATTCAGGGCAATGCCCATTTTTTCCTGATCAGCCTTGGTTTTAGGCTCAACCGCAACGTGAATCACAGGCTCAGGAAACACCATACGTTCGAGAATCACGACATTCTGTTGCAAACACAAGGTGTCGCCAGTGGTTGCTTCTTTCAATCCCACTGCCGCAGCAATATCGCCGGCACGCACTTCCTTGATCTCGGAGCGCTGGTTGGCATGCATTTGCAAAATCCGTCCAATTCGCTCTTTTTTACCCTTGATCGGGTTGTAGATAGTATCACCAGAATTCAGAACACCGGAATAAACACGGAAGAAAATCAATTGACCAACAAACGGATCGGTCATGATTTTAAACGCGAGTGCAGAGAAAGGCTCATCATCGGAAGCATGTCGCTCAGCAGGCTCGCCGGACTCCAGCTCGCCTTTGATTGCCGGGACATCAATCGGCGCAGGCAAATAATCAATTACCGCATCCAGCATCGCCTGAACGCCCTTGTTCTTGAATGCGGAACCGCACAACATAGGAACAATTTCGCTGGCAATGGTTCGCGTACGCAAAGCCACCTTGATTTCCTCGGCAGACAAGGAACCAGACTCAAGGTACTTGTTCATCAACTCTTCACTGGCTTCGGCCGCCGCTTCCACCATCTTTTCATGCCACTCTTGGGCAAGATCTTGCAAGTCAGCAGGAATTTCACGCTCTTCAAAGCGCATACCCTGGCTGCTATCATCCCAATAGATCGCCTTCATCTTGATCAGGTCAACAACGCCCTCAAACTTGTCCTCTGCGCCAATTGGCACCTGAACAGGAATCGGGTTGGCCTTCAGGCGAGCACGCATCTGCTCATACACTTTGAAGAAGTTAGCCCCGGTACGGTCCATCTTGTTGACGAAAGCCAGACGCGGAACGCCATACTTATTTGCTTGACGCCATACCGTTTCCGACTGGGGTTGCACACCACCCACCGCACAATACACCATGCATGCGCCGTCCAGAACCCGCATGGACCGTTCAACCTCGATTGTGAAGTCCACGTGTCCCGGCGTATCAATAATATTGATGTGATGCTCCGGGTAATTATTGTCCATACCACGCCAGAAACAGGTGGTAGCAGCCGACGTAATGGTGATGCCGCGCTCTTGCTCTTGCTCCATCCAGTCCATTGTCGCAGCGCCATCGTGCACTTCACCGATTTTATGTGACACACCAGTGTAGTAAAGGATTCGTTCTGTTGTGGTGGTTTTGCCAGCGTCGATATGAGCGCTGATGCCAATATTGCGATATCGTTCGATTGGGGTTTTACGTGCCACTTTTCAGGTATCCAGAAATATTGCCGGCGCATGAGCACCAGATGGTTTAGTCACAGAGGTCATTCACACGACCCTTCAATAACCGCCTTTTACAGCGGCGCATGCGCAATATGCACGAAATGCGCGGCATTGTCCACCACGCATTTCATGCATATTACAAACAGGCTATTGCGAACAATCGCCTGTTGAGAATCAGAAACGGAAATGAGAGAAAGCCTTGTTGGCTTCTGCCATCCGATGGACTTCATCACGTTTTTTCATGGCGCCACCACGACCTTCGGCAGCATCCATCAACTCATTGGCCAGGCGAATGCCCATGGATTTCTCACCACGCTTGCGTGCAGATTCTTTCAACCAACGCATAGCCAGTGCGGTACGCCGCGATGGACGAACCTCAACCGGCACTTGGTAGTTTGCACCACCAACACGCCGACTCTTGACCTCGACGATTGGACGAACGTTATTAAGCGCCAATGTAAACACTTCGACCGGATCTTTACCGGATTTTTGGTTGATTTGTTCAAATGCGCCATAGATAATATTCTCAGCCACTGATTTTTTACCACTGGCCATCAAAACATTAACAAATTTGGCAACCTCTTGACTGCCAAATTTAGGGTCTGGCAATACATCCCGCTTGGGCACTTCTCTGCGTCTTGGCATATTTTCCTCAAAATTCGTGAGCTCATTGGCCTGCGGCCAAAATGGCTATTACGATAATCAAGCCTTCTTGGGTCGTTTAGCACCGTATTTTGAACGGCTTTGTTTACGATCCTTGACACCTGCTGTATCAAGACTGCCACGAACAGTGTGATAACGCACACCTGGCAAATCCTTGACACGACCGCCACGAATCAAAACCACAGAGTGTTCCTGCAGGTTATGACCTTCACCACCGATATAGCTGGTGACTTCGAAACCGTTGGTCAGTCGCACGCGAGCTACTTTACGCAGGGCTGAGTTTGGCTTCTTTGGCGTCGTCGTATAAACACGGGTACACACACCCCGTTTTTGTGGACAGGCTTCAAGAGCAGGCACTTTGCTCTTTACTCGCTTTGCGGCACGCGGCTTGCGCACCAGCTGGTTGATCGTTGGCATACGCTTTCCAGTATTAAAAAAATCACTCCTTCGTCGCTCCTTGAGCAACGGTGGATACACTACATCCGATTCACTTATTCACCGAAGATACGCTCCGGTGAAAAAAGATCTCGGATGATATCTTCTTTGAAACCGGGTGTCAAGCAGACGCCCCGTCATCCAGAACCTCTGCTACTTCGAATACATCGTGCTCACTCAGGCCGCCACTATCCTGCGCGTGTTGACGACGTGTTTTGTGGTACGCCAACCCCGTACCTGCCGGAATCAAACGACCAACGATGACATTTTCTTTCAAGCCGCGCAGGTCATCGCGTTTGCCCATGATAGCGGCTTCGGTGAGTACCCGAGTCGTTTCCTGGAACGATGCTGCCGAGATGAACGAATCGGTCGACAAGGAAGCCTTGGTAATACCCAGCAAGATATACTCAAAACTGGCTGGCGCTTTATCTTCGGCAACGACGCGCTCGTTTTCAATCAACAATTCGGCACGTTCAACCTGTTCGCCTTGAATAAATTTGGTATCACCCGGATCCGTGATGTTCACTCGGCGCAACATTTGCCGCACAATCACTTCAATATGTTTGTCGTTAATCTTGACACCCTGGAGCCGATACACTT
The DNA here is from genome assembly GCA_002341815.1 of Thiobacillus sp. UBA2487. Lineage (GTDB taxonomy): Bacteria > Pseudomonadota > Gammaproteobacteria > Burkholderiales > Sulfuriferulaceae > Sulfuriferula. The sequence continues at coordinate 4,998 of DDOT01000185.1, forward strand.
CCTGCACTTCATCGGTAATATAACGACTGAGCGCTTCCACTCCTTTCAGGGCCAGAATGTCATGCGGATCGACAGGTCCGTCCACCATCATTTCACCCTTGTTCACGACTTGGCCATCATGCGCCATGACATGTTTTTCTTTTGGAATGAGATACTCATGCTTCACCCCATCCAAATCGGTGATTTCGAGGCGTTGCTTACCCTTGGTATCTTTACCGAATGAGACCGTTCCCGTAACCGGGGCCAGCATGCCGGCATCTTTGGGTGATCGTGCTTCAAACAATTCCGCAACGCGCGGCAGACCACCGGTAATGTCGCGGGTTTTGGACGACTCCTGCGGAATACGCGCCAGCACTTCACCCACCCCAACCTCTTGGCCATCTTTCACCGTAATCAGCGAACCGATATGGAATGTAATGTTAACTGGAGTCTCGGTGCCTGCAATTTTAACTTCTGCACCATTTGCGTCTAGCAGCTTCACCTGTGGACGCAGGCCCTTGTTGCTGGAACCGGCACGTCGTTTCGGATCAATCACGACCAGCGTAGACAAGCCTGTGACTTCATCAATCTGCTTGGCTACCGTCACACCTTCTTCAATATTTTCATAGCGGATACGACCGGAATATTCGGTAATAATCGGACGGGTATGCGGATCCCACATCGCCATGACTTGACCAGCTTTGATCTTGTCACCGTCCTTAACCAGCAAAGATGCGCCATACGGCACTTTATGCCGCTCCCGCTCGCGACCGCTTTCATTCATGATCACCAACTCACCACTACGCGCGATGACCACCCATTCATTTTTAGCATTCACCACATAGCGCATGGCTGCGCTGAATGCAACTGTGCCTGCTGATTTTGATTCCAACTGGCTTGCTGCTGCGGAACGAGAGGCCGCTCCACCAATGTGGAATGTACGCATGGTTAGCTGTGTACCCGGCTCGCCAATCGACTGGGCTGCAATCACCCCTACTGCCTCACCCACGTTAACCAGATGGCCTCGTCCCAAATCTCGACCATAACACTTACTGCACAAACCATAACGCGTATCACAGGTAAGTGGCGTACGCACCTTGACTTCGTCCACACCGGTTGCTTCCAGCATGTCGGCCAGATTTTCGTCCAACATGACACCTGCCGGAATCAGAACGTTACCCGATTCGGGACTGAGCACATCAACCGCGGTCACACGACCCAGCACACGATCACGCAAGGCTTCGATGACCTCGCCACCTTCCACCAGCGCCTTTAGTAACACACCTTCAGTTGTACCGCAGTCATCTTCAATGACAACCAAATCCTGCGTAACATCGACCAGACGACGTGTCAGATAGCCCGAATTAGCTGTTTTCAGCGCCGTATCGGCAAGCCCCTTACGTGCGCCGTGGGTCGAAATGAAGTATTGCAGAACGTTCAGACCTTCACGGAAGTTAGCGGTAATCGGGGTTTCAATAATCGAACCGTCCGGTTTCGCCATCAGGCCACGCATTCCTGCCAACTGACGAATCTGCGCCGCAGAACCCCGTGCGCCGGAATCCGCCATCATGTAAATTGCGTTGAAAGACTCCTGAGTGGTCTGTTTACCCTCACGATCGATAACCGGCTCACTTCCCAACTGGGTCATCATGGCTTTTGCCACCTGATCGCCTGCACGGCCCCAGATATCAACCACCTTGTTATATCGTTCACCTTGGGTAACCAAACCGGAAACGTACTGCGCTTCAATCTCTTGCACTTCTTTTTCAGATGCACTGATGATGTCGTGTTTTTGTTTTGGCACCAGCATATCATCAACACAAATCGACATACCACCGCGGGTTGCATAGGTGAATCCGGTATACATCAGCTTATCAGCCAGCAGCACCGTGTCACGTAGCCCACATAGGCGGAAACTGGCATTGATCAAACGTGAGATTTCTTTCTTCTTCAGAATCTTGTTGACATAACTAAACGGCAACCCGGCCGGCAGAATCTCTGACAGTAAAGATCTGCCAACGGTGGTCTCGTAACGCGTAACTTTCTCTTGGCGTTCACCGGACTCGTTCAACCATGCCTCGCGGATTCGTACCGACACCTTGGCATTCAGCTCCACCTGCCGAGACTCATAAGCGCGCAGCACTTCAGATACATCGGCAAACATCATGCCTTCACCTTGGGCATTGACGCGCTCGCGGGTCATGTAATACAGGCCGAGGACGATATCCTGAGACGGGACAATAATCGGTTCGCCGTTAGCTGGCGACAATACATTATTGGATGCCAGCATCAAGGTGCGGGCTTCCATTTGTGCTTCAAGGGACAATGGCACGTGAACAGCCATTTGGTCACCGTCAAAGTCAGCGTTAAACGCAGCGCAGACCAACGGGTGGAGTTGAATTGCCTTGCCCTCGATCAAGGTTGGCTCGAACGCCTGAATCCCCAAGCGGTGCAAGGTTGGGGCACGATTCAGCAAAACCGGATGTTCACGAATCACATCTTCGAGGATATCCCATACAACGGGCTCTTCCAATTCAACCATGCGCTTCGCAGCTTTAATGGTGGTAGCCAAGCCCATCACTTCCAATTTATGGAAGATAAACGGTTTGAACAGTTCCAATGCCATCTTCTTGGGCAACCCGCATTGATGCAAACGCAATTGCGGCCCCACCACAATCACCGAGCGACCGGAATAGTCAACCCGTTTACCCAACAGGTTTTGACGGAAACGACCGCCCTTACCCTTAATCATGTCTGCCAGTGATTTCAACGGACGCTTGTTAGCGCCAGTCATCGCCTTGCCCCGGCGACCGTTATCCAACAGAGAGTCAACGGCCTCTTGCAACATGCGCTTTTCATTGCGCACAATAATCTCGGGCGCCTTGAGTTCGAGCAATCGCTTCAGGCGGTTGTTGCGGTTGATAACACGTCGGTACAGATCATTCAAATCCGACGTGGCAAAGCGACCGCCATCCAGCGGCACCAGCGGGCGCAATTCAGGAGGTAATACAGGCAAAACTTCTAGCACCATCCATTCCGGCTTGATGCCGGATTTTTGGAAAGCCTCGATAACCTTCATCCGCTTGGCTAATTTTTTGATCTTGGTGTCTGAACCGGTCTTCGCCAAGTCTTGGCGAATTCCTTCCATTTCACCCGGAACATCGATGCCCTTGAGCATCTCACGTATGCCCTCTGCACCCATGCTTGCGCGAAACTCGTCGCCATATTCATCGAATTTGGCCATGTAGTCGTCTTCTGTCAGCAACTGACCACGCGCCAAGGGCGTCATGCCGGGATCGGTAACCACATAAGCTTCAAAATACAAGACGCGTTCAATGTCGCGCAATGTCATGTCCAGCACCATCCCCAAACGGGATGGCAACGATTTCAGAAACCAGATGTGGGCAACCGGACTGGCCAATTCAATATGCCCCATCCGTTCGCGACGAACTTTGGACAGGGTGACCTCGACGCCGCACTTTTCACAGATCACACCGCGGTGTTTCAGCCTTTTGTATTTTCCGCACAAGCACTCGTAATCTTTAACCGGGCCAAAAATTTTGGCACAAAACAAACCATCACGTTCCGGTTTGAACGTACGATAGTTAATTGTTTCCGGTTTCTTCACTTCTCCGTACGACCAACTACGGATTTTTTCCGGTGATGCCAAGCCAATCTTGATGGCATCAAATTCTTCTTCTTGCGTAACTTGTTTAAACAGATCCAGCAAGGCTTTCATAAATTCTCTCCAGTGAGGCTATCAAGCGTTATGGGTGGGCTGTGTGCGTTACCCCGACGTTCAATAGCGCTCCAGATCAATGTCGATGGCCAGTGACCGAATTTCCTTAACCAGCACATTAAAGGATTCCGGCATACCAGCATCAATCTTGTGCTCGCCCTTAACGATATTTTCGTACACCTTGGTACGTCCATTCACGTCATCAGATTTGACCGTCAGCATTTCCTGTAGAATATAAGATGCGCCGTAGGCTTCCAGCGCCCAGACTTCCATTTCACCAAACCGCTGACCACCAAACTGAGCCTTACCACCCAATGGTTGCTGGGTGACCAGACTATAAGGACCGGTTGATCGGGCGTGCATCTTATCGTCAACCAAATGGTGCAACTTAAGGACATGCATATAGCCAACGGTGACTTTACGATCGAAAGCCTCACCGGTACGACCATCATACAATGTAATTTGCCCACTCTCCGGCAGATCAGCCAGGCGCAACATGTGTTTGATTTCTTCTTCCGAAGCGCCATCGAACACCGGCGTTGCAAATGGCACACCGTTTCGCAAGTTTTTGGCCAATTCGATCACTTCCAAATCAGAGAGACTGTCGATTTCTTCAGGCTTGCCTGTCGTGTTGTAAATCTCTGACAAGAAACTGCGCATTTCGGCAGCATTGCGTTGCGCCTGAAGCATGTTGTCAATTTTCTTGCCCAAGCCTTTTGCCGCCCAGCCCAGATGGGTTTCAAGTATCTGGCCGACGTTCATCCGTGAGGGCACACCAAGCGGATTCAAAACAATATCCATTGGTGTTCCATCTGCGGTGAACGGCATATCTTCAATCGGGACAATTTTGGAAACGACACCCTTGTTACCGTGACGTCCGGCCATTTTGTCACCCGGTTGCAAACGACGTTTTACGGCCACATACACCTTGACCATCTTCTGTACCCCAGGTTGCAATTCGTCACCTGCGGTAAGTTTCTTCTTCTTTTCCTCAAACATCTGATCAAATTCAAGACGCTTCTGATCGAGGCTATCTTTCAGGAGTTCCATTTGACGACTGGCTTCGTCATCATCCAGTCGAACATCAAACCATTCATAGCGACCGTGTGCTTCTAAATAGGCTTGTTCGATGACAGTGCCTTTAGGAAGCCGACCCGGCCCGCCACTTGCCACCTTACCAACCAACAAACGATGCAGGCGGGCGAAGGTGTCATTCTCGACGATCCGCATGCGGTCAGCCATATCTTTTTTGTAAGCCACCAATTGGTCGTCGATAATACGCTTGGCTCGTTCATCGCGTTCTATCCCTTCTCGGGTAAAGACCTGAACGTTGATCACTGTTCCTGCCATGCCGGACGGCACGCGCAATGATGTGTCTTTCACGTCCGATGCCTTCTCACCAAAGATGGCTCGCAGCAACTTTTCTTCCGGTGTCAGTTGGGTTTCGCCCTTGGGCGTTACTTTCCCGACCAACACATCGCCAGCTTCTACTTCAGCACCAATATGGCAAATACCGGATTCATCCAGACGGCTCAGCATGCGTTCGGACAGATTCGAGATATCCCGCGTGATTTCTTCAGGGCCTAACTTGGTGTCGCGGGCAACAACGGTCAGTTCTTCAATGTGAATCGATGTATAGCGATCATCCGCCACGATGCGTTCTGAGATAAGGATGGAGTCTTCAAAGTTATAACCATTCCATGGCATGAAGGCCACTTGCAGGTTTTGCCCCAGCGCCAGCTCACCCATATCGGTCGACGCGCCATCGGCAATCACATCACCGCGTTGGATAATATCGCCCACACGAACCAATGGGCGCTGATTGATGTTGGTATTCTGGTTGGAACGTGTGTATTTGATCAGCGTGTAAATATCCACACCCACCTCGCCTGCGCGGGTTTCATCATCGTTAACCCGCACCACAATCCGACCGGAATCAACGTAGTCCACCACACCGCCACGGTGAGCTTGCACAGTTGTGCCCGAATCAACTGCAGCCGTTCGCTCTACCCCGGTACCCACTACCGGCTTTTCAGCACGCAAACAGGGCACTGCCTGGCGCTGCATGTTCGATCCCATCAGCGCGCGGTTCGCATCGTCATGCTCCAGAAATGGAATCAGTGATGCTGCCACCGATACAATCTGAGACGGAGCAATATCAATATATTGAATGCGCTCTGGAGACGCCAATTCAAACTCGTTTTTGAAGCGGCACGATACAATTTCGCTGGTGAAGCGTCCATCGGCATCAAGTTCGGCATTAGCCTGTGCAATGACGTATTTGCTTTCTTCTATCGCAGACAAATATTCGATATTGTCCGTAACGTGGTTATTCTCCACCTTGCGATACGGCGTTTCAAGAAAGCCGAATTTATTGGTGCGCGCGTACAAAGCCAACGAATTGATCAGACCAATATTCGGACCTTCTGGTGTTTCAATCGGGCACACGCGGCCATAATGCGTAGGATGAACGTCGCGCACTTCAAAACCGGCCCGCTCACGGGTCAGACCACCAGGTCCCAAGGCAGAAACGCGGCGTTTGTGCGTGATTTCTGACAGCGGATTGGTCTGGTCCATAAACTGCGACAACTGACTGGATCCAAAGAACTCCTTGATAGCAGCAGAAACCGGCTTGGCATTGATCAAATCATGCGGCATGAGGTTTTCAGACTCTGCTTGCGACAGGCGTTCTTTTACGGCGCGCTCAACCCGCACCAAGCCAGCCCGGAATTGGTTTTCACGCAATTCGCCTACGCTACGTACCCGACGATTGCCCAGGTGGTCAATATCATCAATCTCGCCGCGACCATTGCGCAATTCAATCAATATCTTGATGACTGCAACAATATCCTCGGTGGACAGCACACCAGAACCTTCCAGTTCATCACGACCAATGCGCCGATTGAATTTCATACGACCGACAGCAGACAGGTCATAGCGATCTTCACTAAAGAACAAACTGCCGTACAGTGCTTCAACAGCCTCTTCCGTCGGAGGTTCGCCCGGACGCATCATACGATAAATTGCGACACGCGCAGCGTATTGATCCGGTGTTTCATCGGTTCGCAAGGTTGACGAAATATACGCACCTTGGTCCAAGTCATTCACATAGAGTGTTTCAATGCGTGTAATTCCGGCTTCAAACAATTTATCCAGCAGAGCATCGGTCAACTCCTCATTAGCCATCGCCACCAATTCACCGGTTTCGGCATTAACGACATGACGCGCCAATATCCGGCCAAGCATGTAATCGCGTGGCACAGCGATCTGCTCCAGTCCGGCTTCCTGCATCTGCCGAATGTGCTTGACCGTAATACGTTTATCCCGCGCAACAATAACTTGACCCGTCTTGTCAGTGATATCAAACCTTGCGATTTCGCCACGCATACGGTCGGGTTGCAGTGCAAAACGGATGACTTCGTTACTCAGGTGAAAGGTATCGTTGGTAAAAAATTCGGTCAGGATACGTTCATTGTCATAGCCCAACGACTTCAGCAACGTTGTGACCGGCATTTTGCGACGTCGATCGATACGGAAATACAGATAATCTTTTGCGTCAAACTCAAAATCCAGCCAAGAGCCGCGATAAGGAATAATACGGGCAGAAAACAGCAACTTGCCAGAACTGTGGGTCTTGCCCCGATCATGTTCAAAGAACACCCCTGGCGAACGATGCAACTGCGAGACAATAACACGTTCTGTACCATTGATAATAAAGGAACCGGTGGGCGTCATGAGCGGCAGTTCGCCCATGTAAACCTCTTGCTCTTTCACTTCCTTAACCGTTGGGCGTGACGATTCCTTATCCATCAGCGTCAGACGAACCTTAGCACGCAAAGGCGCCGCAAACGTCAATCCACGCTGCTGACATTCAACGATATCGAACACGGGGTCGCCGAGGACATAATTGACAAAATCGAGCCGCGCATTGCCGGAATGACTGGCAATCGGGAAAATAGAGGTAAACGCAGCTTGCAGACCTTCGTTACTGCGTTGTTCAGGAGTTACATCTTGCTGTAAAAAAGCATGGTAGGAGTCAATTTGTGTGGCAAGCAGAAATGGAACCTGCAGTACATTCGCGCGTTTTGCAAAACTCTTGCGGATGCGTTTTTTCTCAGTAAATGAGTAGCTCATTGGATCTCCATCAGGGAACAAGCGCAGAAGGCAGAAGACAACGACCCGATTGGCGATGTCGTTGTCTTCTGCCTTCTGTGCCATCCGGCAGGCCGGACGGCACAGAGGGAACAATTACTTGATTTCAGCGGTTGCGCCAGCTTCAATCAGTTGTTTGAGGATTGATTCAGCCTCAGCCTTAGGCACGCCTTCCTTCACAGGTTTAGGGGCACCATCAACCAGGTCTTTGGCTTCTTTCAAGCCCAGACCGGTGATCGCACGCACCACTTTAATGGCGTTAACCTTGTTGTCGCCAGCCTTGGTCAGGATAACGTCAAACTCAGTCTTTTCTTCTGCAGCAGGTGCAGCAGCACCAGCAGCAGGAGCAGCGGCAACTGCTACAGCAGCTGCAGCAGAAACACCGAATTTTTCTTCCATGTCCTTGATCAGTTCGGACAATTCCAGCACGGTCATACCGGCGATAGCGTCGAGGATTTCAGCTTTGGATAAAGCCATTTTGTTTCTCCAGAAAATAAGTCAAATGTCGAAATGACGGATTGCAACCACTCAGGCAGCCTGTTTGTCACGTACTGCGGCAAGGCCGCGGACAAAACGGGTCGGAACTTCATTAAGCGTACGCACAAACTGGCCAATCGGCGCTTGCATGGTACCCATAAGTTTTGCCAACAATTCATCGCGACTAGGCATGTTGGCCAAATTGGCCACGTCTTTGGCAGACATGACAAAGTTGGGCATTGCACCAGCCTTGATAACCAGCTTATCATTGGTTTTGGCAAACTCGGAAAGCACTTTGGCGGCGGATACCGGGTCAGTCGATATGCCATACACAAGCGGGCCAACCAATTGATCAGCCAATCCTGCAAATGACGTACCTTCCACGGCACGACGAACCAGAGTGTTCTTGAGGACACGCAAATAAACACCATTCGCACGCGCTTTAGCGCGCAAAACAGTCATGTTGACTACTGTCAAACCGCGATATTCTGCGACCACAATTGCTTGTGCATTGACCAGCTTTTCGCTCAAGTCGGCAACAACTGCCTGTTTCTCTACAAGATTCAGACTCAAGGTCTTACCTCCTCACTTGAACATCGTTAACCCTAAATCAGGCAACGAAAATCGACGACCTTACTTCAGGAGACACCTGCATTAACAGCTAAATCCCGTTTCTGGTTACGTCGTCTACGTTGGGCAATACAGTTGCCTGTATTAAATTAAGCGAATAACCCCAACGGTCTTTGACAACCTGCCGGAACAATTCCAGCAGACCAAAGTCTTTTGCTATCTATCCGTGCTGCACGAATAGGGAAGCGGAACCGATTATCCCGCAATGCTGGATGCATCAACCCGTATACCCACACCCATGGTGCTGGATACCGCCACCTTTTTCATGTAGACGCCCTTGGCTGCAGCGGGACGCGCTTTGTTCAATGCATCGATCAGAGCAGCCAAGTTTTCACGCAGGGCCGGCACATCAAAGGATGCACGACCGATACTGCACTGAATGATACCGCCCTTGTCAGTCCTATATTGCACTTGACCTGCCTTGGCGTTGCGAACCGCACTTGCCACATCAGGGGTAACCGTGCCGACTTTCGGGTTTGGCATAAGACCACGTGGACCAAGAATCTGGCCAAGCTGACCAACCACGCGCATGGCGTCTGGAGCAGCAATCACCACATCAAAGTCCATGCGACCACCCTTGATCTCGGCAGCCAGATCGTCAAATCCGACAATTTCTGCACCTGCATCTGTCGCAGCCTTGGCCGCTTCACCCTGTGCAAACACGGCCACACGCACACTCTTGCCGGTACCACGCGGCAGAACCACCGAACCGCGCACCAACTGATCTGATTTACGCGGATCAATACCGAGATTAACCGAAACATCCACTGACTCATTAAATTTTGCATTGGCAGTTTCTTTGATGAGCGTCAATGCATCATCTGCCGAATACAGTTTCAGGCGATCTACTTTAGCACGAAGTGCTTTTTGTCTTTTAGATACAAAAGCCATTTATACACCCTCCACTTCAATACCCATGCTGCGCGCGCTGCCAGCGATGGTCTTGACGGCTGAATCCATATCGGCAGCCGTCAGATCAGGCATTTTGGCCTTTGCAATTTCTTCCGCTTGTGCACGCGTCAACTTACCAACCTTATCGGTATGAGGACGTTGACTTCCCTTTTGTATACCTGCCGCTTTTTTGATGAGCACCGTCGCTGGAGGCGTTTTAAGGATAAAAGTAAAGCTCTTGTCCGCGTAGGCAGTAATCACCACCGGCAATGGCAGACCTGGCTCCATACCTTGTGTCTGCGCATTGAACGCCTTACAGAACTCCATAATATTCAGACCGCGCTGTCCCAGCGCAGGACCAATGGGAGGACTTGGATTTGCCTTACCAGCAGGCACTTGCAGCTTGATATAGCCTGTAATTTTCTTTGCCACTTGCATTACTCCTTGTATGGGTCGTAACGAGATGTTTTATGCATCCCTGCCCGTTAGTACAGCGATGTCAACATCGCCCATTCGCCAAGTAAAACCTGATCTCAGGCTTTTTCTACCTGACTGAAATCCAGTTCGACTGGGGTTGCGCGCCCGAAAATCAACACCGACACACGCAATTTACTTTTGTCATAATTGACTTCTTCAACTGCACCATTAAAGTCGTTGAACGGCCCGTCAGTGACGCGAACGGTTTCACCCACTTCAAATAATATTTTCGGACGAGGTTTCTCAACCCCCTCTTGAATCTGGTGCAAAATGGCGTCAACCTCCTTGGCACTGATTGGTGTCGGCTTCATGGCTGTCCCACCGACAAATCCGGTTACCTTGGGGGTATCTTTGATCAAATGCCACGAATCGTCATTCATTTCCATTTCGACCAGGACATAGCCTGGAAAAAATTTGCGCTCGGAAATGGACTTTTGACCGTTCTTCATTTCGATCACTTCCTCAACCGGCACCAGAATCTGACCAAACATATCTTGCATGCCGTTGCGTTCGATCCGTTCATTCAACATACGCTGAACCGACTTTTCGAAACCGGAGTAGGCGTGAACCACATACCACTTTTTACTCATGAATCACTCCGCCCCATCAACCATTTAACCGCACTCAGCAGACTTGCATCAACAATCCACATCAAAATTGCCATCACAACCACAAACGCAAACACGACACCTGTGGTTTGTATGGTTTCTTTTCTACTGGGCCACACCACCTTGCGAGCCTCTTTTACAGATTCTCGCGCAAACACCTCAAACTGTTGGCCCTGAACCGTCTTCCAGGACAGTACGCCAGCAACACCCAGACCTGCCAGCACAACCAGCACACGCAATGCCATTGCACTTTCAGCAAGAAGGTAATATCCCGCAATGCCGGCAACAACCATCACTGCGGCTGCCAGAAATTTTATCTGATCGGTCATCTGAAATTCGTGCGCCCCATCATGAAATGGGGCACGCACACTCCGGTAATTTTGGCAGGCCAGGAGGGCCTCGAACCCCCAACCCTCGGTTTTGGAGACCGATACTCTGCCAATTGAGCTACTGGCCTATTTGGTGAACCCAAAACGGCCAGTCAATGACTGGCCGCATTTCTTGCAACTAATTACTCAGCGATCTTGGC
>DDOT01000121.1 GCA_002341815.1 Thiobacillus sp. UBA2487
TAATTCGTCGAGATGGCTGTCAGGCCAGGTTGGCAGTTTTTTCAGAGCAAGATTGCACGTGGCTAACGGGGCGGGGGATGTGGCCTTTTTAACGGGGTTTTTGACGCGAACGTGCGCCGGATTTTCCGGCATGGCTCATCGGGCGATTTTGCTTGCGGCTGAGGGCGCGCGCTTCTGAAACGGTGGGGGGTGCCTTGGTTTTATCGGCAAACGGATTGCTGCCCACATTGAATTGTATTTTCAGTGGTGTTCCGTGTAATTGGAACGCCTTGATGAACACGCCTTCCAGATAACGGCGATAAGAGTCGCTGATGCTGTCCAGTGCATTGCCATGGATCACAATCAGCGGCGGGTTCATGCCGCCTTGGTGTGCATACCGCAGTTTGGGGCGAAACGGCCCTTTTTTGGGCGGTTGATGGGCGGCGACGGCGTCGATCAGCACGCGGGTGAGCATGGGCGTTGACAGTTTGGCCATGGCGGCCTTGTAGGCTTCATCAATCGAGCGGAGCAAGCCACTCAAGCCGGTGGCATGCAAAGCCGAAATATAATGGAAGCGCGCGAAATCCAGAAATTGCAGCTTGCGGGCGATATCCCGTTTGACCTGGTCGCGCTGATAATCCTGTAAGCTGTCCCATTTATTGATGGCCACAACCAATGCCCGACCGGATTCCAGAACGAAGCTGGCCAGATGGGCGTCTTGTTCAGCAATGTCTGCATGGGCATCCAGTACCAACACGACGACATTGGCATCGGCCACGGCTTGTAATGTTTTAATGACCGAAAATTTTTCAATGGTTTCGGTGACTTTGCCACGGCGTCGAACGCCAGCCGTATCAATCAGGGTGTATGCCTGACCATTACGTTCAAAATCGATGTAAATACTGTCGCGTGTGGTGCCGGGTTGATCGAAAGCAATTACCCGTTCTTCGCCGACCAAGCTGTTTACCAGCGTGGATTTGCCAACATTGGGACGTCCGATCAGGGCAATTTTTGGATGATCGGGTTCTTCTTCCTCGCCAGTCTCCGGGATATGCGATAACGCAATTTCGACCAGTTCGGTCAAGCCTTCGCTGTGGCTGGCCGAAATCGCCAAGGGATCGCCCAAGGCCAGTTCGTAAAACTCAGCGGTGACGATGCTGTGGGTCATGCCTTCGGCTTTGTTCACCACCAAGTGAACGGGGCAGTGGGCACGACGCAGGCGATCGGCAATGATTTTATCCTGGGCAGTGCAACCGGTGCGTGCATCAACCATAAACAACACCACATCGGCTTCATCGATGGCTTGCAAGGTTTGTCGCGCCATTTCATGCAAAATACCGTCTTTAACCACCGGCTCCAATCCACCGGTATCGACCACCAGATAGGGCTTGTTACCGACTCGGCCATGACCGTAATGTCGGTCTCGTGTGAGGCCGGGTAAATCGGCCACCAAGGCGTCCCGGCTGCGCGTCAGTTTGTTGAAAAGCGTCGATTTGCCGACATTGGGCCGGCCAACCAGAACAATGCTAGGTTTCATGGTTATTTTAATGTGAGTAAATAGATGCCGCCCTTGGCCGTTTGCACCACTACCACGCCATCCAGTGCAACAGGTTGAGAGACAATGGCGCTGTCGTCAGTTGACGTGCGACCGGTGTTGTGGCCATCCCCGGTAGACAGGGTTTGAATATAGCCTTGATAGTCACCAACCACCACTTGTTGGTTGATGACCACGGGTGCGGACAAGTTGCGCAGCCGAAAGTCTTTCATTTCCCAGCGGTTGGCACCATGGTCTTTGTCCCATGCATGAATGTAACCATCGGTGTCGGTCACATAGACGTTGTTATCGTCCATGGCCAAGCCTGTAGTGCTGGAGACATCCCGCGCCCAGATCTGATTGCCACTTTGCATGTCGAAGCAGGCAGCACGTCCTTGGTAGGTGACAGCACACACTTGGTGGTCGTCGGTCACCGGGGTGCCGACCACATCGTTGACACGCTCCATTTCGGTAGCACCGTGCGGGATGGACACATCGGCTTCCCAGCCCAGTACGCCGGATTCCAGAGATAATGCCACCAGTTTTCCGCCGGGGTAGCCGGCGAAAACCCCGCCATGACTGATGGCAACCCCAGGTTCATCGTGCAACATCAGGTCAGGCAGGTTGCGCTGATAGCGCCACTGTTGTTTGCCGGTATCTTTGTCCAGTCCGTAAATATCGCCATTGCCGGTCCGTACGATCAACATGTGTTCGGCTTCAACCGGAATGCCGACGACTTCACTGGATAATTGGGTGTGCCAAATGGCTTTTCCCTGGTTATCGAATGCCAGTAATTCACCTTTATCGGTGCCGATGTATTCGGCACTGTCAGAGGCCCCAACGCCGGCGCTGATCCGTTGGTGGGTGTCAAGTTGCCAGACCTGTGTACCGGTTTTTAAGTTGAAGCGCGCCAACACGCCTTTGTCGCTGGTGGCATAGACCGCGTCACCTATCACGGCGGGGGTAAAGGTAGAAATACCTTTATTGGACAGGGATTGATGCCAAATGCTGTCTAAACGTACGGTCGGCGTAATCGGTTTAAGGGCCGCCGGCTTTTCAACGGTATCATTGCTGGAGAACCAATTGATCGGATTCATTTTATGCAGCATGTTGCTACAACCAGTCAGGCTGACCGCCAAGGCAATCAGGGAGAGGGTGGTACGCAATTTCATTTGGGGGCTACTCCGGCAATAGCATTCAGTTTGATTTCGACGACTTGACGATAAGGGCTGTCGGCAGGTAGTTTTTCCAAGGCAATCCGGTATGCCGCGCGGGCGGCATCAAGCTGGCCTTCACGCACCAGAATGTCACCTTTCAGGTCATTGTAGACGTTGGCGTCGGTTTCGTCGTGAGCGGTATCGATCATTGTCAAGGCTGCTTGCGTTTGATTTTGATCCAGCAAAACACCGGCCAAACGCAAACGGGCGACCGTTTGCAAGCTGCTTTCTTTGCTGTGATCCAATACCCACCGCAAGTCGGATTGTGCCAGTGATGCGTTATGGCTGGCTGATGCCGTGGCGGCTCCAATTAATGCACCGCGTGCGGCGTAGGGTGTGTTGGGATAACGTTGCAACAGGGTTACGGTTAAGGTGGCAACTGCTGACGATTGGTCAGCTTGCTGCATGCCCTGAATGCTGGCGTACAAACTGGCGGCGGCTGCGTTGGTGCGGAATTGGTGCTGTTTCCACCATGCCACACCGATGCCGGCCACGCTGGCAATCAGCAGTCCACCCACGATTTTGTTGGCATGGGCTTTCCAGAAGGCTTTCAGGTCTTCAATTTTTTCGTGTTCATCTAGCGTCAGGTCAACACTCATGAGCGTTCCTTGTTGATCAATCTGGTGATGGCATCGGTTAGTGGCAGCGTGGTTTGGGCGGCGCCACTGCGTAAATTTTTAAGGGTCAGGCTGCCGGTGGCGGCTTCTTCATCGCCAATGATACAGGCATATAGCGCACCGCTGGCATCGGCTTTCTTCATTTGGCTTTTGAAACTGCCGCCGCCACAGTGACGAATCACGTGCAGACCGGTTTGGCGTAAATCGCGGGCGATGCCCCATGCCATTTGTTCAGCAGCTTCGCCAGCGTGTACCAAATACACGTCAGGTGCAGCGACCGGGCTTTGCACCTGACACGCATCCAGAATATCAAGCAGGCGTTCGATCCCCATGGCAAATCCGCAGGCTGGTGCCGGTTTTCCGCCGATTTGCCCAATCAGTCCATCGTAGCGACCGCCGGCACAGACTGTGCTTTGTGCGCCCAAATGGTGGCTAACCCATTCGAATACGGTGTCATTGTAGTAATCCAATCCGCGCACCAGTCGTGGGTTGATGCGGAAAGATACCCCTTGTGCACCGGCAATACGCTGCACGGTGGCAAAATGCTGAACCGATCGGTCATTCAGGTCGTCAAGCAGTTTGGGAGCCGCCTCGATCATGGATTGCATGGCAGGATTTTTGCTGTCCAGAATGCGTAGCGGATTGCTATGCAAGCGGCGCTTGGCATCGTCGTCCAACAGATCGGCATGTTGTTCAAACCAGCCAATCAAACGGGTACGGTAGCGCAGGCGGGCGTCGCTGTCGCCCAACGTGTTGATTTCCAGTTCGATCCCATGCAGGCCCAATCGTTGCCATAAATCTGCTGTCATGACAATGTGTTCGGCATCCATGTCCGGATCGGCAAACCCGAGCGCTTCAATGCCGAATTGATGAAATTGGCGGTAACGTCCTTTTTGCGGACGTTCGTGACGGAACATCGGACCGGCATACCACAGGCGTTGCGTAGCGTTATACAACAGATTATGCTGAATAACGGCCCTGACGCAAGCGGCAGTGCCTTCGGGTCGCAAGGCCAGTTGGTCGCCATTCAGGCTGTCGGTAAACGCGTACATTTCTTTTTCGACAATATCGGTGACTTCACCGATGGCCCGTTTAAACAAACTGACTTGTTCAACAATTGGCGTACGGATTTCGCGGTAACCCCATGCCGCCAGCCATTCTTGCACAATGGCTTCTAGCTGTTGCCAGCGATGGATTTGTTCGGGCAGGATGTCATTCATCCCGCGTATGGCCTGGATGGTGTTGCTCATGGATTAATTGACCGGGTGTAATGGAATGGTTTTGGGGGCTTGGCCGTGGCGGTAATGATCACGAACATATTGCTCGACAATGGTCTGGAATTCGGCAGCGATTTGGTCGCCTTTCAGCGTCACGGTTTTTTCCCCATCAACATAGACCGGGGCAACCGGTATTTCGCCGGTGCCCGGCAGACTGATGCCAATGTTGGCATGCCGCGATTCACCCGGGCCGTTTACGACGCAGCCCATTACCGCAACTTGCATGGTTTCAACGCCGGGGTATTCGTTGCGCCAGACCGGCATTTGTTCGCGCAGATACCGTTGGATGTCTTGCGCCAGTTGCTGGAATACGGTGCTGGTGGTGCGACCGCAACCGGGGCAGGCGACAACCATGGGAGTGAAGGAACGCAACCCCATGGTTTGCAAAATTTCTTGTCCGACGATTACCTCGCGGGTGCGGTCGCCGCCCGGTTCCGGGGTGAGCGAAATGCGAATGGTGTCGCCTATGCCTTGCTGCAACAGTACCGCCAGTGCGGCGGTAGACGCAACAATGCCTTTGGAGCCCATGCCGGCTTCGGTCAGGCCTAAATGCAGCGGGTATTCAGAACGTCCGGCCAGTTCTTGGTAAGTGCTGATCAGGTCTTGTACACCAGACAGCTTGCAGGACAGGATGATCCGATCCGCAGGCAGGCCCAGTTCTTGGGCTTTGTGTGCGGATTCCAGTGCGGATGTGATTAACGCCTCACGCATCACCCATTCGGTTTCGCGCGGCTGGTTGGCTGCGGCATTTTCATCCATTAATCGTGCCAAGTGTTCCTGGTCGATGCTGCCCCAGTTAACGCCAATGCGTATTGGCTTGTTGTAGNNGACAAGCCATTTCGATCAAGGTGGCAAATTGTTCGTCGCGTTTGCTGCCACGCCCGACATTGCCGGGATTAATGCGGTATTTGGCCAGCGCTTCGGCACAGGCCGGTACGGCGGGCAACAACTTATGACCGTTAAAATGAAAATCGCCAATCAACGGGACATTGCAACCCAAGCGATCAAGGCCGTCTCTGATGTGTGCAACCGCTTCGGCGGCTTCCAAGGTGTTGACCGTAATGCGCACCATTTCCGAACCGGCGCGCCATAAGGCATGCACTTGGGCAATGGTGGCGGTGATGTCGGCAGTATCGGTATTGGTCATGGATTGAACAACTACCGGGGCGCCACCACCAACAGCGATATGTCCGATCATGACTTGACGGGTAAGGCGACGGGAAATGTGGGTGTTAAACATGGCAAGAATCAGTTAAGCGGTAAAGTAAGGCGTGCAACCTTGCCCGGTGTCCATGGCGCAAGATTGATGGGATTTCCATTAAATATCAGGCTGACATGAGCGCCATTGCCAATAATCAGGTTTGCAGCACCATTGACATCAAATCGGGCGGTTTCACCCGCATGGAAAATACGCGACACAACACGGTGATGTTCGGCATCGTGAATGCTGATCCAGGCATCCTCAGTAAAACCAAGTTGTAAATGGTTGGTAGTCGCTGAGGAGGAAGACGCTGCGGACTCCGTCATTGGCGTATCGGCAGGCGGCGTATCAATGGTTTTCGTTGATGTCGTGTTGTGAATGTCAATCGCTGGCTGGATTGGTGCGACAGACGTGGTGGTCGCCGGGCCAGCGGTGTTTGAGGATGCTGCTTTATCAGCCGCGACAGTATGATCTGCAACCGGGGTCGGTGCGACGGGTAATGCGGCGGTACTCGCTGGACTAACCGGTGCCTGCGCGGTTGGTATTACATGTGGTATGGCATGCGTGACCGGATGCTGCGGCTTGCTTATGACAGGATGGACGGATGGCGATGACATCCAGTGATAAGCAAGCCACGGGGCAGCCAGTAAAATCAGCAGACCTGCCAGAGCCAGCCAGAGCCACAGGCGCGGATATTGGTGGTTGAGCGGAATTTGTTCATTCACCATGCTCAACGGTTGGTCATGCGGGTGACCCCCGGATGGTAGTCTGGCCACCAATTGATTGGCATCCAGATTCAACAGGCGCGCATAACTGCGGATGAAGCCCCGGCTAAAGGCCAAACCCAGGTTGTCAAACTGGTTGGCTTCAATATCAGACACTTGACGAGCGGATAATTTAAGCCGTTGAGAAACATCATCGACGCTCAATCCGGCCGCCTCACGGGCTGCGGCCAGCAATGTGCCGGGCTGGCTGGATTGATCGTCCGTGTCCATCAGTTGTCGTTTCCTTGTAACAGCAGTTGCGTTTCTTTTGCGGATGGATACCGGTTGCGTAACTGCAGACTATCGCTGGCCTCGGCATCATGGTCGTTCATTTTACGCGCGATGCGTAATCCAAGCCACAAAACTTTTGCACTGGCTGCATTGCCTTGGATCAGGCGTCCAAGCAGGTCCCTCGCATCGGCATAACGTTGTTGTTTGTAGTACAACAACGCGAGTTGGTAGATGGTTTCAGGCTGGTTTTCCTGATAGCGCAGCGATTTTTCAAAGTATTGGATGGCCATGTCATCTTTGCCTTGTTTTAAATAACAGAGGGCTGAATTGGAAAGCGCCAATTCCGGCGTGGCATACAAGGGGTTGGCATACGCGCTGGCAAATTGCGGCAGGGCGGCATCGCATTGGTTGATGTTGTACAAAAACCAACCGTAGTTGTTATGAAAGTCAGGGTCGTTGGGCGCCAGTTGCAGGGCGCGATTAAAATCAGTGTCGGCTTTGGCATCTTCACCGAGCGCCATGTAGACCAGTCCCAACATATCATACGCCATGGCGTAGTTGGTGCTGGCAGATAAGGCTTTGTTCAATTCATCCAATGCAATCGCATATTGCCCACGTTGATAAAAGCCTGCCGCCAGTTCGGTATGAATGCGCGCTCGGGTATCGTTGGCGGTCGGCGAATCGCTGGGGTTGAACTGGCCACTATCACCATACGCATCGGCAGCGAATGCAGAAACCGGCAGTAAACACATAAAAAGAACAATCCATAAGCGTGTCATCGACTCACTCCAATTGTATGAACTGTACGTCGGGTTTTGTCTTGTACTTGCCCAGCCAGTTGACCGCACGCGGCATCAATGTCGTCACCACGGGTTTTACGCGTGGTGGCGACCAACCCGGCTGCAGTTAAAATCTCACGGAATATGCGTTGCGATTCCGAACCGGAACGACGATAAGAGGAACCGGGGAACGGGTTAAATGGAATCAGGTTGAATTTGCATGGAACATCCTTGACCAGTTTGATCAGTGCATGCGCATGTTCCGGCTGATCATTGACGCTATCGATCAGAATATACTCGAAAGTGACAAAATCGCGGGGTGCACGTTCAAGATAACGCCGGCAAGCTGCCATCAACTCGGTCAAGGGGTATTTCTGATTGATGGGCACCAGTTGGTTGCGCAGGGCATCGGTTGGTGCGTGCAGTGAAACGGCCAGGGCGACGGGGCAGTCATCGCGCAGGCGATCCATGGCGGGCACCAAGCCTGATGTGCTGACCGTAACACGCCGGCGCGACAGGCCATAGGCATGATCATCCAGCATCAAACGCAGTGCGGTGACGGTGTTGTCGTAATTGGCGAGTGGTTCACCCATGCCCATCATTACCACGTTGGTGACAATGCGATCGGGGGAGACTGAGTCGCGTTCGTCATCACCTGCGGCATGCGGTGTTCGGACAATATCACCAGACTGTCGCAATGTGTGGTTGACCCACCACAGTTGTCCAATGATTTCGCCAACGGACAAATTGCGGTTGAACCCCTGTTTGCCGGTGGAACAAAAACTGCAGTCCAGCGCACAACCCACTTGGGTGGATATGCAGAGTGTGCCACGGTTGGATTCGGGGATAAAAACCGTTTCGACACCATTTTTGCCGCCCACATCCAGCAACCATTTACGTGTGCCATCCGTCGCCTGCTGTTCCGCCATCATGCGTGGCGGCAAAATAGCGGCGTGGGTTTGCAACTTGTCGCGCAATGATTTTGCCAAGTCACTCATGCGGGTGAAATCGGACTCACCCGCTTGGTGTATCCAGCGGGCAACTTGGCGGGCACGAAACGGTTTTTCGCCTAATTGCGCGAAGTAGGCCGTGAGTCCGGCAAGATCATAATCCAGCAGGTTCTGCACGGTTGGTCTCGATTGGTCTTTGGTCTCAGCGCGAATAAACGTTGAGAGCCGGGAAGAAATAAGCAATTTCAATGGCGGCATTTTCCAGTGAGTCGGAACCATGCACGGCATTGGCATCGATGCTGTCGGCAAAATCGGCACGGATGGTCCCCGGGGCCGCTTTTTTGGGATCAGTCGCGCCCATCAGGTCTCGGTTGGTCAGCATGGCGTTTTCGCCTTCCAATACTTGCACCATGACAGGACCAGACACCATGAAATCGACCAAATCTTTGAAGAAAGGGCGTTCACGGTGTACGGCGTAGAAACCTTCGGCTTCTGCGCGCGAGAGGTGGATCATGCGGGCGGCAATAATGTTCAACCCTGCGTCTTCAAAGCGTTGATAGATCTTGCCGATCACGTTCTTGGCAACTGCGTCCGGTTTGATGATGGAAAGTGTGCGTTCAATAGCCATACGGTTCTCCAATGGGGTTAATTAAGTTGATATCTATTTATTTGTGCAGATTACCGATTGCGCTTGCGTTCGTTTTCGGTCAGGTAACGCTTGCGCAGACGAATCGATTGCGGGGTGATTTCAACCAGTTCGTCATCTTCAATGAATTCAACTGCAGATTCGAGCGTGAGTTTGACCGGTGGCGTCAGGCGTACCGCTTCATCCGTACCGGATGCGCGGACGTTGGTCAGTTGTTTGCCCTTGATCGGATTAACCACCAGGTCATTGTCACGGCTGTGAATGCCAATAATCATGCCTTCGTACAGTTTGTCGCCGGGGCTGACAAACATACGGCCGCGGTCTTCCAGTTTCCACAGTGCGTAAGCAACCGCTTCGCCATGCTCTTGCGAAATCAACACGCCATTGCGGCGGCTCGGCATATCGGCTTTCATGCTGCCGTAATCATCAAAAACGTGGGCCATGATACCGGTGCCACGGGTCAGCGTCATGAATTCGGACTGAAAACCGATCAAGCCCCGTGCGGGAATGCGGTATTCAATCCGTACCCGACCGTGACCATCGGGTTGCATATCGAGCAGGTCGCCACGACGACGTCCCAGTTCTTCCATCGCTGCGCCTTGGTTGGTTTCTTCAACGTCGATGGTTAATGCTTCATAAGGCTCACAACGTTCGCCGTTGATTTCCTTGAATACGACACGCGGCTTGGATACGGCAATTTCATAGCCTTCGCGGCGCATGTTTNNTGTTTTCCAGTAAAATGGTCAAATGCAACTCACCACGGCCCGACACGAGGAAAGTGTCGGCATCCTCGGTATCTTCGACACGCAAGGCCACATTGGTTAACAACTCACGGTTGAGGCGGTCGCGGATTTGACGGCTGGTCACAAATTTACCTTCCGTACCTGCCAGCGGTGAATCATTCACCTGAAAGTTCATGGTTAATGTGGGTTCATCAACCTTAAGTAATGGCAGGGCCATTGGTGTGTCTTTGTCACAGATGGTGACGCCGATGCCAATGTCTTCAATACCGTTGATCAAAACAATGTCTCCAGCTTCCGCTTCATCCACCAATACACGGTTCAAGCCATTGAATCCCATCACTTGGTTGATGCGTCCGCCTTTAGGGGTGGATTCAGGTCCGGACATAATTGCCACTGCCTGGCCTGGCTTGATGCGTCCGTTCAATACGCGTCCGATGCCGATACGCCCCACAAAGCTGGAGTAATCCAATGCAGAAATTTGCAGTTGCAGCGGTGCATCAGGATTGCCCGGTGGCGGGGGAACCTGCTTGAGGATGGTTTCAAACAGCGGATCCATGTTTTTACTGTCGTCACCCATGTCGAGTTGGGCAAAACCGTTAAGGGCGGATGCATAAACCACCGGGAAGTCGAGTTGTTCGTCGGTCGCGCCGAGTTTGTCGAACAGATCAAACGTGGCGTTGATGACCCAGTCGGGCCGTGCGCCTGGACGGTCGATTTTGTTGATCACGACAATCGGCTTCAAGCCTTGTGCCAGTGCCTTGCGGGTTACGAAACGGGTTTGCGGCATGGGGCCTTCGACAGCATCAACCAGCAAAAGTACGCCATCAACCATGGACAATACCCGTTCGACTTCGCCACCGAAGTCGGCGTGACCTGGGGTATCAACCACATTGATATGGTAGTCGCGAAACTTTAGTGCGGTGTTTTTCGCGGTAATGGTGATGCCGCGTTCCTTTTCCAGATCGTTGCTGTCCATTACCCGTTCGCCAACACTTTGGTGGGCGGCAAAGGTGCCGGATTGTTGCAGGAGTTTGTCAACCAGCGTGGTTTTGCCGTGGTCAACGTGAGCGATAATGGCGATATTGCGTAGCAAGCGGGACATGGTGTGATTCCGGGTTATGGGTGAGCCGGCAAGATTGCCGGTCAGGATTTCTATAAACGCCGAATTGTAACATGACTCACATTGAGAAAATATTAAAATCGTGGTGCAGGAGGCGGTTAACGGGCACAGAGCGCGAGTTAGCGCTTTTGTATGACCTCTCCTTGTATGGTGGTTGCATCGCCTTCGACGATACGATGTAATAGTGCATAAGCCACGCGCCAACGTTGATTGTCGGCGATCAGGGTGACGGTTTTGTCATTCAGACGAACCACCACGCCATGCCGCTGTTGGTGTTCGCGATCATGAAACCCGACAATATCTCCAACGGCTACCGCCTGGCGGCTTAATCCTTGCGAGACTTTCTCTTGTATCGCGGTATCTGCCCCATTCAGATTGATGCTGGCGTAATGCAGTATCCACTGTTGCTTAACGTCCACGCGGGCAATCAATACCGTTTTGGGGCGTAATTCAAGAATAATGCCTGGGCACGCCCGGTTTTCCCGAGGATCGAAGTAGTCGATCCGCTGGCCAATTCGCAGCAGCTTACGAATGTCCAATATTCTTTTTGGATCGTCCAGCTCCCGATCGATGGCTGCCCGCAATCGATACAATTCAAACCCTGATGCATGGGTCAAGGCGTCCATTACTTGGCTGAAGTTCATGTCAAACGGTCTGTTGTACAGCGTGTTGTTTGTTCATTATAGCCAGATCTGCAGCGAATTTGCACACGCACTATGAAAGCGCTGATCAACACGTTGAAAACGCGTAAAACAGGTGCAGATGGATGCGCTCTGACGGGCGGAAAACAAAAACGGGGCGCCGAAGCGCCCCGTTTAATGAAGCCGATTCCCTGATTAATTGAGGGTTTCGATTTCTACGCGACGATTTTGTGCGCGGCCTGCCTTGGTTTTGTTGCTGGCCACAGGATCAGCCTTGCCCTTGCCATCCACTGTGACGAATCGGTCAGCAGCAACGCCCTTGCTTTCCAGATATTTTTCAACGGTGTTGGCACGGGCCTTCGACAGTTTCAGGTTGTACTTGACGGTGCCGATGCTGTCGGTATAGCCAGTGACATTGACCTTGATGTCGGGATACGTGGTCAGGATGCGAGCGTCTTCATCCAGTTTACCCTTGCCGCTGGTGCGCAAGGTGGACTTGTTGAAGTCAAAGTGCGCGCCTTCCAACACCAGTTTGGTATGGGCGGCCGGGCGTGCGACAACCGGAGCGGGCGCAGGTGCAGGTGCGGGCGCAGGTGCTTCAACAACAGGTGCCGGCGCAGGTGCTGGCATAGGTGCCGGCGCAGCGGCAACCGGTGCGGCGCCCAATGGAATAACCACGCCCAATGATGCGATTACATCGCGCGGGCTGAATTGGCTGGTGTTGCCGGCTACTTGGTTGGCGCTGGAGGCGTTGATGCCATCCGTGTAGCGATAACGCACATCACCACGAATCGCGATGCCGTGCAACCAGGTCAAGAAGCCAACGCCAATGTTGCCATCGGTGTACCAGTTGGAATTGCCTTGGCTGACGTGCAGGCTGCCGATGCCGGCTTCAACGAACGGCGAGAAGTTTTCGTTGCGGTTGAAGAAATACATTGCGTCAGCATTGACATCGGTATTGTCGACACTGGGACCGGACTTGGGTGAAAATGACGAGAATGCACCATTCAGTTCCAGATTCACATGTTGACTGACAGGTTTGCCGACACCCAGACCGAATCCCATGGCGCCATCGGTATTCCATTTGCTGTCAGGGAAGGTGTAGCTAACGTTTGGGCTCACGTAGTAACGTGAATCGTAGGCATCATCAGCATGGGCGGCTGTCGTGAACAGGCCGGCCAGAATCAGCAGTTGAGCGAGTTTGCGAGACATATTAAAGTTTCTCCTGTGATTTGTAAGAATGAACGGGTTGCGTTGTCGAAAGGGTGATCCCAACGCGCCTTACGCTGTGACAGCGCAATACAACCATGTTGTAGCGTCGGCATCACAACCCGTTTGGCTGCGTCCAAGAACGCAACACCTAACCTAAATGGTAACACTGACCGGACGTTGCGAGCGGATTGTAATGATTTTTTACAAATTCCGCCGCAATTCGCCGGCTTTTGTTGCGGTTTTGCGACAAATGGTCAGAACGGCAAGGCCAATTCGGGCGCAGCTTCATGAAATACACGGCGAAAATCGGCTTGAATGCGCTCGATGGCCGCTTGGCTGTCGGCCTCGAAGCGCAACACAATTACCGGTGTTGTGTTGGATGGTCTGGCCAAACCAAAACCGTCGGCGTATTCCACGCGCAAGCCATCCAGTTTGATGATGTCTTGTGCGTCAGGGAATCGGGCGGTTTCTTGCAATTTTTGCATTAACCTGAAATGCTCGCCCTCTGGCAGGGTGACATTCAGTTCGGGTGTGTTAATGGTGTCGGGCAGGCCGTGCAGGGTGGCATTGATGTCGGCCTGTTTGCTGAGATACTCCAGCAAGCGCGCGCCTGCGTACAAACCATCGTCAAAACCATACCAGCGCTCTTTGAAGAACACATGGCCTGACATTTCGCCAGCCAGAAGCGCACCGGTTTCTTTCATTTTGGCTTTGATGAAGCTATGGCCGGTTTTCCACAAGGTGGGCTTGCCGCCGCGTGCCCGAATCCAGCCAAACAGGTTGCGGGTGGATTTGACATCGAAAATCACTTCAGCGCCCGGGTTGCGCGACAGGACATCATCCGCGAACAACATCAATTGGCGGTCAGGAAAAATGATGCTGCCGTCTTTGGTCACGACGCCCAGTCGATCGCCATCACCATCAAATGCCAGTCCGATTTCGGCATCGGAGGTTTTCAGGCGCGCGATCAGATCAACCAGGTTTTTGGGCTGGGATGGATCGGGATGGTGGTTGGGGAAGTTGCCATCAACGTCACAAAACATTTCTTCTACCGTGCAACCGAGTCTGCGATACAGTTCCGGTCCGAAAGCGCCAGGTATGCCATTGCCGGCATCAACGATGATTTTCATCGGTCGCGCCAAATGGACATCACCGACGATACGTTCCAGATATTCTGTTGCGATATCGTGTTGGCGATACTGGCCTGCACCGGAAGCCAGTTGCTTGTTTTCAATGCGGACGCGCAGTGCCTGGATGGTTTCACCCGACAGGGTTTCGCCACCCAATACCATTTTCAGGCCATTGTAATCCGGCGGGTTGTGCGAACCGGTGACCATTACCGCTGAATGGGTATCAAGTTGGTAGGCGGCGAAATAGGTCATGGGCGTTGCCACCATGCCCAGATCGATGACATCAATGCCGGACTTTTGGATGCCGCGTGCCAATGCAGCGGCCAGATCGGGGCCCGACAAGCGACCATCGCGCCCGATACAAATGGCTTTTTGCTGGCGGGCGACCGCCTCGGAACCAATTGCGTGACCGATTTGTTCAACGATTTCCGGGGTCAGCGATTTTCCTACGATTCCACGAATATCATAGGCTTTGAAGATTTCTGTTGGCACGGCAGACAAGGTGGGCTCCTGATAACGATTGATTAACGATAAAACGGGGGTAGCACCATGGCAACGCTCAGTCATATGGTGACATCGTATATGGTCAGCATAGCCTATGTTTGGGGCTGGTCACAAGTAGATTGATGAAACACAAGTGAGGGCGTGCGTTAATTGATGACAAGTTCTGGTTGGCTTGCAGAATGGATAAATCGTAATATCCGTTCGGGAAGCCATCTCACATCGCCCGGGTAGGGTCCCGGAAATCCCACATGCCCACCCTGAGCGGGAAATTCCAGCGTGACAAAAGGNNGGGAGTGCGCTGGCCGGCATGAACGGATCATTTTTCGCATTAATGATTAATGTGGGTAGCTGGATATGCTTAAGCCACGGCAAGCTCGATGCCTTGCGCCAATAATCCGCCGCATCGCGAAAGCCATGCACGGGTGCAGTAAAATGGTCGTCGAAGTCTCGAAAGCATTGTGCATGGCGAATGTTGTCGATGTCATACAAATCAGGAAATCGGGGATGTTTGGCCAGTACTTTTTGCTTGAGCGTGCGCAGGAAGTGGCGGGTGTATAGCCATCGGTTGGCGCCTCGGTCCAAGGTGTTGCCAGCGGCCGTTAAATCTAGCGGAGCGGATACGGCGGTTGCGCTTTGAATGATAGGACATGCTTGCGCACCTTGTTGCCCCAGCCAAAGCAGTAAGGCGTTGCCACCCAAAGAATAGCCGGCAGCATGAAGCGGGCGCTGTGGAAACCGGTGGCGTAACAAGCCGAGAATATCGCCTATTTCTGCACTGTCGCCCGCGAAATAGGCACGACCGAGACGATTCGGTGTGCCCGAGCACCCGCGAAAATTCACCACCACGCCCGATAATCCTGCTTGTTGTGCCGCATGCATCAGCGCGAGCACATAATAACCGTGCGCATTGCCTTCAAGTCCGTGGAAAACAACCAGCAATGGTGCTGTTGGCGTATTGTCCAGCCAGTCAAGATCGATAAAGTCGCCATCAGCCAACTCAACACGTTCGCGCTGGTATGGCAGACGGGGACGCGATGCCAGCAAATGGGGCAAGATGGTTTGTAAATGCCCCCCTGGTAGCCAGTA
>DDOT01000020.1:0-1174 GCA_002341815.1 Thiobacillus sp. UBA2487
CAGCCTGCGAATAACTTGATCCGCAAATTTTTTATTTATGTCATATATTTTTTTTAAATGTTGATTGGTCTTATCCTTCAAAAAAAGAGCCAATGCAATTAGAGGCAAAAATATTAACAGCACATAATTTTTGAGTTCCACAAAAAATCCGAGAGGATCGTTTCGTACAAAAAAATACACAATTCCCGACAGCACAACACCTATGAGGAATTTGAAGAATGAATTTTTGTCATCTATCTTTACTACTTTAGGTTGCGTCTCGGTCTGCGCCATAGCCACATCCTCCATCATTTCACAAAGTATGCACGCAGCGTTTTAGTGACAAAGCGCCCAAGTAAAAAAGTAACCGCAAACGGAATCGCGCCCCACATCCCAGATATTACAAGCCCAAGTGGAATGCTGCTCATGGGGCGCGAGGATGCGAGCACGAGACTAGCGGTGTATATAATGATCCAGCAAACAAACCAAATAGCCATGCCGTACTTATTCCAACGAGTATGGGGGGCGAACATACCAGTGATACTGCCGCCGACAAGCCCTGCTGAAAATGGAGTTAATGCGAGTGCGAGCGCTATGTGGCTTACCTCCGGTTAATGACACGTATGGGACAAGAGCTTGTGCAGCACGAATAAAAACACAAACAACATGGCCATAAACCACCAAACTGCATTCATCAGCGCATTATTTACTCTTGGGTTAACTGTCTGAGCAAACTGCCCGGTGGAGTTGCCGGTGAATTTAAATAACTGAAATATCGTCGTGAAAAGTGATACGAGCACTATCGTCACCAGCACTAAAGCATAATAACCAGCTTTCTCTCCTCGCCATTCCCTGATACCAAATAAATCGCAATCACTACTAACCACCATGTACCCAAAAAGCATAAAAGTAACAAAAATCGATAATAAAAGCCCTTTCAAATTTTTCATTTCCACCTCCGCTGTTTTGGCATCAAACTTCCAACTTATTTTTGAATATAGCTCATAAGGCACTACCGTTATCTTAGCGTAAGCCCCGGTTACACATGGTCACGCCCCCGAAAATCCTATGCATGGAGCATGAATGGTAGTAATTCGTCGAGCAACGATTGTTCGTCAACAAGAGCAACTGAAACGCTGCTCTTGTTGGTTGCCTAAGGTTGCAGGTTCCAACAAAAAGCCACCTCGAAAGAGGT
>DDOT01000020.1:1220-9396 GCA_002341815.1 Thiobacillus sp. UBA2487
TTAACTGAACGTCTTGCCCGAGGGTGCCCTAAATTTTGATATCACTAGACAAATCGCCAGTTCCTACGCCAGCATAATCAACACGCTAAGTGAATGGTTGGGCCGACCGGCCACCCTTTTTTATTTTCTACTTGCAATGCTTTTTCCGAAGCGAATGGCTGGATTTCAAACCAAGCGGGAAAAAGGGTCAAGCACCGTGTAAAAAGCCTTCCCACCATTTCTTGCGATTGTTAGGCACCACTTGTACGTCGAGCGATTCCGGGGGCACCTGACTCATAATCCAGCCCGGCATGACCCGTGTTTTGCTTGAACCACATGAAACCCCCAAATTGTGAGGATCATAGATCACCACAAACGCAGGTGTTTCAAGATTGTCAGCGTACACGATACCGCAATAACGCTCTTCATGTTCATTGTGCAACAACGTATCGATCTGCTGAATAAACGCAGTAACCTGCCCAGCATCTGATGGCGTGGTTGGCACAGACTGACCCACCGCATACAAATACCAGTTTTTCGAGGTATCTATTTTTGGCCAGAATGCAGCCAGTTGATCCCAAGACAACAGACTGTACAGCAACCCGTCAAACTTGCTGCGAAAATCACTCATATGCCATCCCGATCAACGCGCCACTTGCCGCTCGCGGAATTCATCCAGGGTTTTGCAATCAATACACAACGTCGCTGTTGGCCGGGCCTCCAGGCGTTTAAGGCCGATTTCAACCCCGCACGCTTCACAATACCCGTACTCACCTTGATCGATGTGCGCCACGGTTTCCTCGATTTTCTTGATCAGTTTGCGCTCACGATCGCGGTTACGCAACTCAAGCGCCATATCCGATTCCTGACTGGCTCGGTCATTGGGATCAGCGAACAAGGTTGCGTCTTCCTGCATGGCATGTATCGTGCCATCAATATCCTGAGAAAGCTCGGCTTTCCATGCCTCCAGAATTTTGCGAAAATGCGCAAGCTGTGGCGCATTCATGTATTCCTCATCGGGCTTGGGCTCGTAAGGTGTAAATTTTGTAAATTCGACTGCCGTCATGTCTAATGTCACTTCCGAACGTGAGAAAAAAACTGAAGCACGCGGCCTCAAACTCGACTTAATATCAGAAATTTGTGAAGAGAGCAATGTTTATGAATCAATCCCCCCTTACCGCCTTGCTGTTTGATGTTGACGGAACCTTGGCCGACACGGAAAAAGACGGCCACCGCCCTGCATTTAACGCCGCGTTCAACGAATTTGGGCTCGACTGGAACTGGGATGTCGAGTTATACGGCAAACTACTCGACGTCACGGGCGGCAAGGAGCGAATCCGTTATTTTGTCGACAACTGGCTACCCGACTGGCAAAAACCTGCACATTACGACGACTTGGTGGTGCAATTACACAAGGCCAAAACCCGCCATTACACCGAACGTTTACAGCAAGGTCAAATCCCGCTTCGCCCCGGCGTGGCTCGTCTCATCAATGAAGCGCGCAATACCGGACTGCGCTTGGCCATTGCCACTACCACAACACCGGAAAATGTCACCGCACTGTTGCAATACAGCATGGCACCGGACGCGCTGGACTGGTTTGAGGTGATTGCGGCCGGCGATGTCGTGCCGGCAAAGAAACCCGCACCCGATATCTACCGTTGGGCCATGGAACGCATGCAGCTTACACCTGATCAGTGTCTGGCTTTCGAAGACTCTTTTAATGGCCTGCAATCCAGCCGCGCTGCCGGCCTTACGACCATTGTGACCATTAACGACTACACTGCCCTACACGATTTCACCGGCGCCGCGCTGGTGACCAGTGATCTGGGCGACTTGACCACACCTCCCCGCGTTATCACCGGCAGCTTGCAGAACGAACCTGTCGTCAATATAGCGCTATTGCACAAACTGCATGCTAACCCGATCTTTTCATAAATTCGGGCTAAGCGTGATGTTGCCCGACAATTTTTTCTTCTTTGAACAAATTGTCGCGCAACTCATGATCAAATGCCGCATCGCGCCGACGCACCCATTCAAGCAACATCGCGGCATGTTCTTTTTCTTCATCGCGGTTATGCATCAAAATAGCCTTCAGCTCGGCATCATGACAGACCTCAGCCCGCTGGTTATACCAATCAACCGCCTCCAGTTCTTCCATCAAAGACACAATGGCGCGATGCATGTCCATGGTGGCAGCACTTAACTTATCCACGGGTTCGTGATAACCTTCGTTTGACATTTTTTACCCTCCATAAAACTGAAAAGATTCTGCCAACAACCGACAGCATTTTGACAGTGACTTTGCGTACGCCAGATACATGCACATCGCCACGATTGAATCCATTATACCGGTCACACCCACTGTACGTATTTTTCGTTTGTCATGCACCGACTCGTCATTTTATCGACTTGCCGGACAATGGATCAACGTTGGACGTGAAATTAATGGTGCTGTACCCGTTGCCAGTTACTCAATCGCGTCATCCCCAAACAATCCGGGTGATATCGAACTGGCTGTCCGTTACAGTGACCAGCATCCATTAACGAAATGGCTACACGAATCGGCACAACCCGGTGATTTGCTCAGCATCAGCAGTGGCAAAGGGGGATTTGTCTGGCATCCGGGCATGACCGAACGCGTTGTACTCATTGGCGCGGGCACCGGCATTACCCCACTGATGAGTATTTATCGATTGGCAGCCACCGTTAGCAAGCCAAGACCGGCCACACTACTCTACAGCGTCAGTAACCTGTCCGAATATTTGTATCGTGACGAAATCCATAAACTGGCTCAAACCGGTAACGTTGCATACATCACCACCCTTACCCAACCCGATGCTGACTGGGATGGTCGAACCGGGCGTATCAATCTGGCAATGTTGCAAGAAACCGGGCTGGATAATGACACGCTCTATTACTTGTGCGGCCCACGCGACATGGTCGATGATCTGAATGACGCCCTGCGGAATTCAGATGTTCCCATCAAAAACATCATGTTTGAAAAGTGGTGGTAACAGCAATCGCTGATTAACCCGGTCGATCAGCTCCCGATATCGTCTTCCTCAGACAAAATCGAATGATGCGTCATGCTCGGCGCCTGTACCGGTGGCAAAAACAACGCCGGAATTTCGCGTTTGGTCCGTACAGAACCATCGCGCACCCCAGATACATGACGGGTTAATCCATCTGCATCAGGCTGTTCCCGACTGCCGATAGCCTGCCGTACCAGGTTTGCAGACGTCATCCCTGCCGCCATTCCACCAGCTGCTGCTTGTCCATGTGCAGCTAATCGATAGCCGGTTGACGATTTTTTTTGTTGTGCCGGGGTGTTGGCATAGGGCATTGCTTCCGCAGGTGGCGGCTCAGACACAATCCGCGTATTCAGCAGTTTTTCGATATCCGCCAATTGGCGCATCTCTTCGGCAGCCACCAATGACAATGCCTCACCATCGGCTCCGGCACGACCTGTCCGACCAATCCGGTGCACATAATCTTCCGCCGCGCGTGGCAAATCATAATTGATCACCACCGGCAAATGATCAATATCAATGCCTCGTGCAGCAACATCCGTGGCCACCAGCACACGAATATCGCCCCGCTTGAATTGATCCAGCGCTTCGCTGCGCGCCTGCTGGGTTTTATCACCATGAATGGCATTGGCAGGAATACCTTGACGGCTCAGATGGCTGGCCAGGCGATTGGCGCCCAATTTGGTTCCGCAAAACACCAGTACTTGCCGTAAATCCCGATGCCGGATGATGCCGGTCAGCACCGCGAGCTTTTGTTCTTTATCTACCGGATGCACGCGTTGTTTGACTGTTTCAGCCGCCGTATTGCGTTTGGCCACTTCAATCAAACGAGGATTTTGCATGATGCTATCGGCCAATTTACGGATTTCTCCGGAAAAAGTCGCCGAAAACATCATGTTTTGCCGTTTAACCGGCAACAGTTCAATAATACGGCGTAAATCGGGCATAAAGCCCATGTCCAGCATGCGGTCCGCTTCATCCAGTATGAATATATTAACCTGCGCCAGATCCAGGGTTCGATTTTGCACGTGATCCAGCAAACGCCCGGGCGTGGCCACCAAAATATCGGTACCGGCCCGCAAGGTTTCAATCTGCGGATTCATGTTGACACCGCCATAAATGACAGCCACGCGCAACGGCACATGTTTGCCATATTTAACCACGCTCTCACCGACCTGAATTGCCAATTCACGGGTGGGGGTTAGAATCAACGCCCGCACCGGATGACGAGCCGGCGACAAGCTATGCGTGGCAAATGGCGCCAACCGGCTTAACATCGGCAACGTAAATCCGGCGGTTTTACCGGTACCGGTTTGCGCGCCAGCCATAATGTCGCATCCTGTTAATGCGACCGGAATCACTTGCGATTGAACGGGTGTTGGTTCAGTGTAACCGCAATCTTCCAGCGCCTTCACCACATCGGCAACCAGACCGAGATCAGAAAATCCCATGCAAACTCCAACTGGAACAATCCCTGCATTCTACAGCAATAAGCGGTTTCACCGTAGCCGAACCGGTTTTTTGTGAACCCATTACCACGAGATTAGCTTGCACTTACACAACAATTTACTATATAATTATTCTCTAATATTCTCACTTATTCCGTAGAAACAATGTTTTGCAGGCAAAAAACTGTTTTGCCATGCTAACATGCACGGAAGCGCATTTTTACAAAGGCTTAACCCGATGACATCCAGACTTGCTGTGCCACCGTTACGACCCGCTGCGCTGGCGACGTTGCTCGCCTTGGCAACCACGTCAATCCATGCCGACCCCCTCACATTCTCCCAATGCGTTGATATCGCCATGCGGCAAAATGCTGATGTGACCAGCAGCGCAGAGCGTATCAACGAAGCCCAAGCCGGCCTGCATCAAGCCAAAGGCTATCGCATGCCCAAGCTGACAGCATCCATGACCGGCACTGCCACCAATGATGCCTTGAATGCGTTTGGCCTGAAGCTATCCGAGCGCAAGGCCACGTTTAATGACT
This sequence comes from Thiobacillus sp. UBA2487, assembly GCA_002341815.1. GTDB lineage: Bacteria > Pseudomonadota > Gammaproteobacteria > Burkholderiales > Sulfuriferulaceae > Sulfuriferula. Next base: position 6,222 of record DDOT01000020.1, read on the forward strand.
TCGGGGCAGGACAGTTCAACCCTTCCAATCCAAGCGTGCTTTCCGTAGCGCCAAACAGCCTGAACTACCCCGGCGTGGTGCATAACGTCAATACGCGACTGGAAGTCGACATGCCGATTTATGCCGGCGGCATGATTGAAGGCGGCATCAAACAAGCGCGTGAATATGTCGCGGCCGCGCAAAGTGGTGACAAGGCGGCTCGCCAACAAGTGGTGTTTGAACTGCTGCAGGCATGGGAAGGCGTGAATGCAGCACGAGCCTATGTTAATGTATCCAAGCAAGCGGAAGCCGCCGCCCAATCCATGCTGAAAACCATGCAAAGCATGGAAAAAAGCGGCACCATCGTTAAAAGCGATCTGCTGCTGGCCCAAGTCCGCTTGCAAGATGTACAGGTTCAGCGTACCCAAGCCGAGAATGCGCTGGCTGGCGCCATCGACCAACTGCACCTGTTAATGGGGCTTTCGCTGGATCAACCCATTGATGTCGGCCCCGAATTCACCGTCAAAGCCATTAACACCCCATTGAAAGAGTTACAACGCGAAGCGCAAGACAGCAACCCCGGCATTCAGGCTTTGCGCCACCAGGCCCAGGCAGAAGGTGCTGGCATCGATATTGCGCGCGCCGGCATGTTGCCACAGGTCGGGTTGATGTTGCGCCAGGACTGGAACGACCCCACACTGGGCTTTTCTGCCAATTCGTGGACCATTGGCGGCAACTTGAGCTGGACTGCCTTTGACGGCGGCATCACACGCGGCAAAATCGATCAAGCACGCGCTGCGCACAACCAAACCCTGGCCAAACTGACACAAGCCGAAACCGGCATTGCCATGCAAGTAGCAGATGCCAATCGCAAAGCAGCAGAAGCCGAACAACGCCTCGCCGAACGCGAATCAGCGGTAGCACAGGTTGAAGAAGCCGTGCGTTTGGTCAATAAACGCTACGCCAGCGGTGTTGCGACGATTACCGAACAATTAGGCGCGCAGGCCGAGCTGGATAAAGCACGTGCCGATGTCGTCGCTGCCCGCTACGATCTCGCCGTGCAACGTGCAAACCTGCTGCTTGCCACCGGCCAGCTCACCCCAGAAACGCTTTGAACAGATCTCAGGAGTCTTTCGTGACCAATCCATCCATCCGCCCCCTGCTGCTTGCCCTTGCATTGCCGTTTGCCCTTGCCGGCTGTAGCCATCAAACCGATTCTTCTGCCAACTCGAATACCGCACATGATGTACAGGCCAGCGTGCTGACCCTGTCATCGGCCAATCTGCCGCAAACCGCCGGTTTTCCGGGTAGTGTCGCCGCTGTTCAACAAATCCCGGTTGCGTCACGCATCATGGGTTATGTGCGCGCCATCAACGTTGAAGCCGGTGAAAGTGTTAAACAAGGGCAACTGCTCATTACCGTTGATCCCACCGATGTTCAAGGGCAAGTCGAAATGTCCGGTGCCGGATTGGCGCAAGCAGAGGCTGCCTTGGCAGATGCCAAAGCCGATTACGACCGCTTTGGCGATCTATACCGTGAAGAAGCCATACCAAAAGCACAATGGGATAAAATCCGCCTGCAATATACGGTTGCACAACAACAGGTCAATGCAGCGCGTGCCGGGCACACTACCGCTGAAGGACAAATGCGCTATGCTGAAATTCGCGCTCCGTTTGCAGGCATTATCACCCAACGCCAAACCAGCATCGGGGCACTGGCTGCTCCCGGTCAACCCCTGTTAACCTTGGTGAATCCGGCACATCTGGAAGTACAAACCCAAGTGCCGGAAGATGTATTTGACACCCTGAAAACCGGCGAATCAGTGCAGATGCATATCGAAAGCACCGATGTCACCGGCAAGATCGAGGCGTTGGTCACCGCTGCGGATCCTTCCACCCATACGCATCTGGTCAAGATTGCATTGCCAAGCAACCAAGGTGTCAGTAGCGGCATGTTTGCCCAAGTCAATTTCACCACCGGTGGCAATAGTGGTTTGCGCATTCCAGACAGCGTCATCGTTGATCGTGCCGGTATTTCAGGCGTGTTTGTGGTCGACAGCAAAAACATCGCTCACTTCCGCATGATCCGTAAGGGCGCCGCAAGCAACGGGCAAACCGATATCACCGCCGGGTTGACTGCCGGTGAACGGGTGGTCGATCATCCGGATGCCTCGCTGAACAACGGCGATCACGTCATCGCAACAGGGGCTGGCAATGTCTGATCACAGCAAGCTTAACATCGCGGGTAAAATTGCCGGTTTTTTCCTTGAATCCAAAATCACCGCCATGATCATGCTGGCCATCTCGCTGGCCGGCGTGATGGCCTTGATGATCACACCGCGCGAATACAATCCGCAAATTGTGGTTCCTGCCGCCAACATTATCGTTGCCCGACCCGGCTCATCCGCCAGCGAAAACGAAAATCTGGTGGTCAAACCGCTGGAATCCATCATGAACGCCATGTCGGGCGTCAAACACACCTTTGGCTACGCCGTTGCCGATTACGGTGTGGTCACTGTGCAGTTTGACGTCGGGCAAGACCAAGAACGCAGCCTGGTCAAGTTATATAACCAGCTAGCGCAAAACCTTGACAAAATCCCGCCCGGCACCATGCAGCCCATGGTACGCCCGATCAATGTGGATGACGTGCCGATCATGACCTTGACCCTGAGCTCATCGACTGTTTCCGATGACCAGATTCGCCATGTGGCCAGTCATGTCTTGCAGCAATTACGCAATATACCCGGGGTATCATTCACCCAATTAGTAGGCGGCAGCCAACGTGCCGTCAACATCTGGGTCGATCCATCACGTCTGGCAGCCAGCGGCATCAGTCTTGATCAACTCACCCAGCAACTGCAAGGCGGCAACGTGTCCTTGCCGGTAGGCACCCTGGTTAACAATAACCATGAGCACCCGTTACGTCTCTCCGGCTTCTTTGGCGATGCCCAACAGGTAGGTCGACTGATTATCGGCGCGCCGAATGGCAAACCGGTTTATCTAAAAGATGTGGCTGACATTCAGGATGGCCCTGCAGAAACCGACCAACAAGCCCGCTTTGCATGGGGTAGCGCCGCCAAAAATGCCCAGTGGAAAGGTGAAGCACCGGCAGTTACCATTGAAATCGCCAAAAAAGCCGGCACCAACGCCGTGGTGGTTGCCAATGCTGTTCTGTCCAAGCTGGATAAACTCAAACG
>DDOT01000024.1 GCA_002341815.1 Thiobacillus sp. UBA2487
GGGCAGCCCGAAGGTCGTCATCAACCCATTAGCCAATGGAACCGTTCCCCCCTACCGGATGGCGAACTGGTCTGGCTGGATGACGATAAATGGCTGCCCGCCATTTCTGCATCGGTCACGGCCAGTCACTTCAATCATTATGCACCTATCGAGCTATGGCAAGCCATGGCAGGGGGCGCGGCCACCAGCATTGCACCATTCACCCTTCCTCCTCCGCTTGCCGGATTCTCATCACAATTCACCGACCCTTATCCAACCTGGGAGGAATGGCGACTGAACCCAATCCGCGCACGTCAGGCGGGTGATCAGGCACGCCGCCTGTTTTGGCAAGAACGACGCAACGCAGAGGCCGGTTTGCAGGCGATTCTGGATCGCGTCTTTGCGTGGTAATGTCGGTGCAAAGTCGCTTTGCTGAGCGACTGCAGCGGGAATGGCAGCAACCCAATGGCTGGCAATGGTGGTTGCTGCCCCTGTCGTGGCTGTTTCGTTTGATCGTTAACCTGCGCCATACAGCGTATGAATGGCGTATTTTCTCGCAAACCCGTCTACCTGTACCGGTAGTGGTTATCGGCAATATCAGTGTGGGCGGCACCGGTAAAACGCCACTCACCATCTGGCTGGCACAACAATTAACCAAGCGACAGGTCCGCGTTGGCATCATTTTACGCGGTTACGGTGGCAGCCAAACGGCTCCGCAAGNNGCCGTATCGCCCGACAGCGACCCACGTCAAGCGGGCGATGAAGCCGTCTTGCTGGCTCAAAACACCCACGTTCCTGTTTGGTGCGCCCGCCAACGCGTGGCGGCCGGACACGCCATGCTGACCGCCCACCCCGACCTGCAACTGATTGTATGCGATGATGGCTTACAGCATCTGGCATTGTCCCGTGACTGGGAAATCGCTGTGATTGATACGGCACGAGGACTCGGCAACCAACGGCTGTTGCCGGCCGGTCCGCTACGAGAGCCCGCCAAGCGCCTGAGCACTGTGCAGGGCATCGTGCTGAACGGCGACGCCCCGGTAAGCCTGCCAGTATCGATCCAGCACCTTTGGCGCATGCAGTTACAACCCGGTCTGTTACACAATCTGGCTGCTCCATCACGGCAACTGGATATCAGCCAATTTCAAGGGCAAACTGTGCATGCAGTGGCAGGCATCGGTCATCCCGAGCGTTTTTTTCGTCAACTGGAACAAGCTGGACTGCACATCATTCGGCACGCCTTCCCCGATCACCACCCATTTTGTGCACAAGACCTCGATTTTGCGGGAAACATCATCATGACCAGCAAAGATGCAGTAAAATGCACTGATTTCGCTACCGACCAGATGTGGGCATGGCCTGTTGCTGCCATGCTGGATGAACACCTGGTCGATATATTGCTTACCGAACTTGGAGTACGACATGGATAGCGCTCTGCTGGACATTCTGGTTTGCCCGATTTGCAAAGGGCCTCTGGTTTACCACAAATCAGCCGGCGAGTTGATCTGCAAGATCGATCGCTTGGCTTTTCCGATACGTGATGGCATTCCCGTCATGCTGGAAAGCGAAGCCCGTCCATTAGCGGCTGACGAAACCGTCTGAGTCATCGCATGTGTGACGAAAACAGCAAATTCCCGCGTCATGCCAGGCAACCCCAAGGCGTAACGCCCCTGTCAAAGACACCGCCCGCAGATAGCGCAATGGAAATTTCCACAGCGCCGTTTGTGATCATTATCCCGGCGCGTTATGCCTCCACCCGTTTGCCGGGCAAACCGTTGGCGGATATTCATGGCAAACCGATGGTAGTACGCGTGGCTGAACAAGCCCAACGCAGTGGCGCCGAAAGCGTTTGGATTGCCTGTGACGATGCGCGCATCCAGCAAGCCGCGCATGCCCATGGCGTCCCTTGCTTGTTGACCCGCCCTGACCACGCATCCGGCACAGATCGTCTGGCCGAAGCAGCCGAGCAACTCAATTTGCCGGCCGACAGCATTGTGGTCAATGTACAAGGCGACGAACCCTTGATTGACCCGCTCCTGATTCGCCAAGTGGCCAACGAACTGCGCGCACATCCCGAATCCAGCATGTCAACCTTGTGCCATCCCTTGCACAGCCATGATGATTTGTTGAATCCCAATATTGTTAAGGTTGTCATGAATGCGGTTGGTCACGCCATGTACTTCAGCCGGGCGCCCATTCCCTGGCCACGCGATGGTTGGCCAACCACCGATGCAACGTCAATTTTTTATCGTCACATGGGCATTTATGCTTATCGAGCCGATTTTCTGCGCCATTACAACCAGTTGCCCGTTGCACCCGCCGAACAGTTGGAAGCCTTGGAACAACTCCGCGTGCTATGGCATGGCGATCGCATCAGTGTTGGTATCTCTCCCCTTGCCGCCGCACCCGGGGTAGACACCATGGATGATCTGACACGCGTGCGCCAACTGTTTGGCACCCACCATTCCGTTTTCTCCTGATTATGAAAGAACACCATGCGCGTCATTCTGTTAGGCGGTCCGGGTGCCGGTAAGGGCACCCAAGCCAATTACATCAAAGAACACTTCGGCATTCCTCAAATTTCCACCGGCGACATGCTGCGTAGCGCCATCGCTGCCGGCAGCCCGTTGGGTCTGGCCGCCAAGGCCGTTATGGATGCCGGACAATTGGTTTCTGACGATATCATTATCGGCCTGGTCAAAGACCGGATCAGCCAACCCGACTGCGCCAACGGCTTTTTGTTTGACGGTTTTCCGCGCACCATTCCGCAAGCCGAAGCCATGAAATCAGCGGGCGTTAAAATTGACAGCGTGGTTGAAATAGATGTACCAGACAATGAAATTGTCCAGCGCATGTCCGGTCGTCGCGTACACCCGGCTTCCGGCCGTACCTACCACCTGCAGTTCAATCCCCCGCAGGTCGCCAATTCCGACTATGTCACCGGTGAGCCGCTGATCCAGCGTGACGA
>DDOT01000023.1:0-6729 GCA_002341815.1 Thiobacillus sp. UBA2487
CCGATCGGCACTGGTCTCGACCAGTGCTAACCGCTCCGGGCAACAACCCGTTAAAACGCCACGCGAATTAGCGCGGCGTTTTGGTGCGCGCGTGGTGCGTTTGCCTGGACAGATCGGTCAGGCGCGTCGCCCAAGCCGGATTATCGATTGGGTAACCGGGCAGGTAGTACGATAGATCGTCAAACATAACAGGGGATCATCAAAGATGATGGATACCGGCGCAGTCAAGGCGAATTTTATGGCCTTGCAGCAGCTTATTGTTCAACGCATCGAACAAGTGGATGGCGGGGTTTTTGTGCAAGACGCATGGCAGCGACCTGAAGGTGGCGGTGGATTGAGCTGCGTGCTGGAAAATGGGGCGGTCATCGAACGGGGTGGCGTCAATTTTTCGCATGTCTATGGTCTTGGGTTGCCACCCTCTGCGTCCCAAGCGCATCCAGAGGCATCAGGCAAGCCATTTGAGGCATTGGGCGTTTCCTTGGTGTTTCACCCGCGTAACCCGCATGCACCAACCGTGCATATGAATATCCGGTGTTTCGTGGCGGGGGCACAGACCGAACAGCCCGTGTGGTGGTTCGGTGGCGGCATGGATTTGACACCTGTTTATGGTTACGAAGATGATGCGCGGCACTTTCACCAGATTTGCCGTAATGCACTGCATCCATTCGATGAGACCTACTACCCGCGTTTCAAACAATGGTGCGATGCGTATTTTTTTCTGCGCCACCGTAACGAAGCGCGCGGCATTGGCGGTGTGTTTCTGGATGACTTCAACGAACGCGAATTTGCCTGGAGCCATCAAGTCATTCAAAGCCTCGGCGACCATTTCCTGTCGGCGTATGTGCCGATTCTGGAACGCCGCATGCATATGCCTTACACCGAACAACAGCGACAGTTTCAGGCGTATCGGCGTGGTCGTTATGTTGAATTCAATCTGGTATTTGATCGTGGTACATTGTTCGGTTTGCAGTCACGCGGTCGAACGGAATCCATTTTGATGTCCATGCCTCCGGTGGCGCACTGGCGGTATGATTGGCACGCGGAACCGGGTAGCGCAGAAGCGCGGCTGACCGACTATTTTCTGACGGGCAGGGATTGGCTGGCCAGCGGGGAATAAGCGGGATGACCGGACGACGCATCTTCTTTTTTGTGAGCGGCGTGGGCTTGGTGCTGGTTGCTGTGCTGGCGGGCTTGCTTGCCTGGGAGATGACGACCTTTCATTTTGAAGCCCGTTATTTGAGCCGGTATGCCGCCAAAATGCAATTTTGGTTGGGGCCAGGGCAAAGTCGCAGCATTCGTTTCCCGCACGCCGGACCCTTTGACGAACGCATGGGTTATAGCGAGCTGCCTGCGTTTATTCAACGCTTGCAAGCCGCCGGGTTTGTGATTGATAAACAAGCCCGTATCAGTCCTGCCATGCGTCAGATGGACGATTTGGGTTTTAATTTGCCGTGGCATGAAAAGACACGCAGCGGTCTGACCCTGTTGGATGAAAATCAACAGGTCATTTACAGCAATCTTGAGCCACACCATGGGTTTGCCAGCTATCCCGAAGTGCCCGCCGAATTGCGCAACAGCCTGGTGTTTATCGAAAATCATGAGTTGCTGGATCAGTATCCACGCCAACGCAACCCTGCCGTGGAGTGGTTTCGCCTGGCACAAGCCGTATTGAACAAGGCTGAGCAAGAAATCATGCCGGGGCATGATGTACCCGGTGGCAGTACCTTGGCAACCCAGATCGAAAAATACCGACATTCGCCGGATGGACTGACCTTGACAGTGCATGACAAGTGGCAACAAATGGCGTCGGCCTCGGTGCGTGCCTATCTGGATGGCATGGATACCCATGTCGTCCGGCAGCAATTGGTTTTGGACTATCTCAATACCGTTCCATTATCAGCGCGTCCCGGCTATGGTGAGGTGTTGGGTTTGCCGGATGGCATGCAGGCATGGTTTGGTTTGGATTATCGTGAATTGGCTCGGCGTTTGGCCATCGGGGATACCGATGCACAGACCGGTTATCTGTTCAAACATGCACTCTCGTTGATGATTGCCCAGCGCAAGCCATCCTATTTTCTGATCAGTGACCGTGCGGCACTGTCAGACATGACCGATTTCTATTTGCGGTTGTTGGCTAAAAATGGCGTTATTTCGAGCGCATTGCGTGATAGCGCCCTGGCAGCCCCGTTGACGTTTACCCGTCAGTCGGCGATGCGACAACCGGATTTTGTTGATCTGAAAGCAGCGTCTGCTCTGCGCGGGCGATTGGCCGGTTTGCTTAAAATCAACCGGTTATATCAGTTAGATCGTCTGGATTTAATCGCGCAAACCACGCTGAACGATGTGGCGCAACGACAAGCCACTGATTTTTTGACCAGCCTGAATAACCCGGACAAGGCTCAGCAACTGGGATTGTACGGGCATAATTTGTTCACGCCGGGTGTCGATCTGAGCCATGTGATGTTCAGTTTTACCTTGTACGAGCGTACGTCACAGGGTGCCGCATTGCGCGTGCAAGCGGATAACCTGAATCAGCCGTTCGATATCAATCAGGGCGCAAAACTGGATCTGGGGTCCACGGCTAAACTACGCACGTTGATCACGTATCTGGAGATTGTGTCCAGCTTGCATGATCAGTTTGCCGCCATGAGTCCGGCGCAGTTGGCAAGCGTGACGCACACCGACCCGATAGCCGACTGGGCGATCGATTGGTATCGAACGGCGCAAGACCGTTCACTGGCAAGCATGCTGGATGCCGCGATGGCACGCCAATACTCGGGTAATACCAGTGAAACGTTTTTTACGGCTGGTGGTTTGCATCATTTTGTCAATTTCGATAAAGCGGAAGACAAACGGGTCATGGATTTGTGGGAAGCGACACGTGATTCGGTGAATTTGGTCTATATACGCTTGATGCGCGATATTACACGCTATTACATTGCCCATAGGCCGGGGATGACCGGTAATATTTTGGCGGATGAGCATAATCCGGCGCGACGTCAGTATCTGGAACAGTTTGCCGATCGGGAAGGTAAGGCATATTTGCTGCGCTTTTATCGTGAATATCGCGGCATGACCCCAACGCAAATTGATGCGGCATTGCTGGAAAGCGTGCGTCCCAGCGCGCGCCGTTTGGCCGCTTTGTACCGTTATTTGGCACCACAGGCATCTGAAACGCAATTCGCTACGTTTCTGCATATTCGCGCAGAAAATCAGTTGGATGAGCGACAAATTGCCCAATTGTACGCTGCGTTTGCACCGGGTCGCTGGTCGCTCACCGATTTGGGTTATATCCTGCAATTGCATCCGCTCAAATTATGGCTTGGCGGATTTTTGCGTAATCATCCCGGAGCGAATTTTGCTCAGGCAGTTGCCGCCAGTCACGATGAACGGATACAAGTGTATGCGTGGCTGTATCGCAACGGACGCAAAAATGCGCAGGATATTCGCATTCACAGCTTGCTGGAGGTAGAGGCGTTTGAGCAAATCCATCAAGACTGGAAACGTCTGGGTTATCCGTTTAGTAGTTTGGTACCCTCGTATGCAACCGCGTTAGGGGTGTCGGCTGACCGACCGGCTGCGTTAGCGCATTTAATGGGGATTTTGGTCAATGATGGCGTGAGTTTGCCGGAAATGACCTTGACAGCCCTGAATTTTGCCAAAGGCACGCCATTTGAAACCGATATGGCAGCCAGGTACCAACCCGGTGAGCGTTTACTGCCAGTGGAATTGACCCGAGTGGTACGCAAGGCGTTGCAGGGAGTGGTGCAATCGGGTACGGCGGTTCGCTTGCATGACGCATTTCGTGACCAGCAAGGCACACCGCTGGCGGTAGGTGGGAAGACCGGCACCGGCGATCATCGCTTTGACACTTTCGACAATAACGGGAATGTGTTAACCTCCAAGCCCGTTAGTCGTTCAGCGACCCTGGTATTTTTTGTGGGCGACCGTTTTTTTGGTACCATGACCGCTGTGGTGACGGGCGAAATTGCCGGTAACTATCATTTTACCAGTGCGGTGATTGCACAATTAATGAAAGACATGTCGCCTTGGTTGCTTAAGCCGTTTCATGTGATGGCAGCAGAGGTCGGGAAAGGAATACCCGTTAGCACAGACGACAAGCCGGGTGGCGCAGTTGAAGGTGACGTCACTCAGTTGCCGGCTGATAACAGCCCGGCGCGTGATGTCGCACCGGATAACCAGAACGTGCTCCAGGAGCCTGTCGGAACGGGTAAATGACCATGCAGTTGCTTGCTTTTGGATTGAATCACCAAACCGCCCCGCTGACTATTCGCGAACGGGTGGCTTTTCACGCCGATCGACTGGAATCTGCTTTGCTTGACTTTGTGCGCTCTGGCACAGTCCGCGAAGCTGCGATCCTGTCAACCTGTAACCGCACTGAAGTGTATTGCAATGCGGTGGATAATGCGGCGGCGCTGGATTGGATGGCGGATTANNTACAGCCGTATTTGTATACACTACCGGCTGCGGAAGCAGCCCGCCATGCGTTTCGGGTGGCGTCCGGTCTGGATTCCATGGTGTTGGGCGAAACCCAGATTTTGGGGCAAATGCGCGATGCCGTTCGCGTGGCTGAAAAAGCAGGTACATTGGGTATCATATTGCATAAGCTGTTTCAGCAGTCGTTTGCCGTCGCCAAAGATGTACGGACCAGCACCGAAATCGGGGCAAGTTCGGTGTCGATGGCGGCTGCGGCAGTGCGTCTGGCCGAGCGTATTTTCCCATCGATTGCCACGCAAAATGTATTGTTTGTTGGTGCGGGTGAAATGATCGAGCTGTGCGCTGCACACTTTTGTGCCCGCAAGCCTAAACAAGTGATGGTGGCCAATCGGACGCTCAGTCGGGCACATGCCTTGGCGGATCGCTATCAGGGAACTGCTATCGAGCTGAATGAACTGCCGGAATATCTGCCTCATTACGATATAGTGGTGACATGCACGGCCAGTCCGTTACCTATTTTAGGCAAGGGTATGGTTGAGCGCGCGCTCAAAGCCCGGCGGCACAGACCGATTTTCATGGTGGATCTGGCGGTGCCCCGCGATATTGAAACCGAAGTGGCCAATTTGTCAGATGTGTTTCTGTATACCGTTGACGATTTGGGCATGGTGGTGCAGCAAGGTATGGACAATCGTCAAGCGCAGATCGGACAAGCCGAGCAGATCATCGAAGCCAGTTTGCAGCAGTTTCAGCATTGGCTGGATATGCGTGAAATGGTGCCCGTTATCCGCCATTTGCGCGATCACGGTGAGCGTGTGCGTCGCCACGAAATGGAAAGAGCGCTTAAACTGCTGGCGCGCGGCGACAGCCCGGAGCATGTGCTGGACCAGTTGTCACGCAGCTTGACCAATAAATTCCTGCATCATCCCACCCAAGCGCTGCATCAGGCAGAAGACGCCGAGCGGCAAGACCTGCTGTCTGCCTTGTCGCGCATGTACCCATTGCATCCTGATTCATGAAACCATCTTTATTAGTTAAATTATCCCGCCTGCAAGAACGGTTGGAAGAGATTGATCGTCTGTTGGCGCACGAAAATGTGACCCGCGATATGGATCAATACCGTCGCTTGACACGTGAACATGCCGATATTGCGCCAGTGGTGGCTTTGTATCGTGATTACGAATGCCTGCAGGCCGATCTGCAGGCAGCGCATGAGATGCTGACTGACCCTGAGCTACGTGAAATGGCCGAGCAAGAGTTACAAGCGGGTAAGTTGCGCCAGCAAACCTTGGAAATCGAGCTGCAAGCGGCCTTATTGCCAAAAGACCCCAACGACGACCGTAATATTTATCTGGAAATTCGTGCAGGGACGGGCGGTGATGAATCAGCCTTATTTGCTGGCGATTTGTTGCGCATGTATGTACGGTTCGCTGAACGGCAACGCTGGAAAGTCGAGGTGGTCTCGGAAAGCGTTAGCGAATTGGGTGGATACAAAGAGGTTATTATCAAGTTGATCGGACGCGGGGCCTGGTCCCGCCTCAAATTTGAATCCGGTGGACATCGGGTGCAGCGGGTGCCGGAAACCGAAGCGCAAGGGCGAATTCATACCTCGGCGTGTACCGTGGCGGTAATGCCGGAAGCTGATGAAGTGGCCGAGGTGGCACTGAATCCGGCAGACTTGCGGATTGATACCTTTCGTGCCAGCGGGGCAGGCGGTCAGCACATCAACAAAACCGATTCGGCCGTGCGGATTACGCATCTGCCCACCGGATTGGTGGTGGAGTGTCAGGATGATCGCTCGCAACACAAGAACAAGGCACAAGCGTTATCGGTTTTGGCGGCACGCATCATGGATCGTCAGTTGCGCGAGCAGCAAGCCAAAGAGGCAGCAACACGTAAATCACTGATCGGCAGCGGCGATCGCTCAGAGCGCATTCGCACCTATAATTTCCCGCAAGGTCGTATGACCGATCATCGCATCAATTTAACCTTGTACAAGTTGGACGCCATCATGGATGGCGATCTGGATGAGATGCTGGCGGCATTGGCAACCGAGCATCAGGCCGACTTGCTGGCGGCGTTGGGTGATGGCGGATGACGTTCCGGCCCGCCCAGTGGCTGGAAATGGCCGCTCAACAATTGTTGGCTGCAGGAGCCTCCATGGCGGAGGCCCGTCTGGAAGGGCGAATTTTGCTGGCGGCAGCGTTAACGGCGGATTATGCATGGTTGTTAGCCCATGCACAGGATGACTTGCCCTGTGACAGTGCCTGGCAA
>DDOT01000023.1:6741-10565 GCA_002341815.1 Thiobacillus sp. UBA2487
CTGGCTGGTGAGCCGATGGCGTATATTCTGGGTGAGCGCGAGTTTTACGGTTTGCCTTTGGCGGTTTCACCGGCGGTATTGATTCCACGACCGGATACGGAAGTCTTGGTAGATGCCGCGCTGGATTATCTGAATCCGACGCAAGCCGCATGCGTTCTGGATTTGGGCACCGGCAGTGGTGCCATTGCATNNGATTGTCGCCCACCGCCCGCTGGTGCAGGTTGTAGCGGTTGATGCCAGTTTACCTGCGCTGCAGCAAGCACAAGGTAATGCGCAACGCCTGGGGTTGCAAGCCCAATTGGATTTTCGCTGTGGATCTTGGTGGCAGGCTGTGGCTGACCAGCAATTTGATCTGGTGGTGAGTAATCCGCCCTATATCGCTGCTAATGACGAACATCTTGCGCAAGGTGATTTGCGCTTCGAACCGCGACAGGCATTGGCTGCCGGTGCGGATGGACTGGATGATATTCGACAAATTGTCAGTGGTGCCTCAGCGCATTTACAGGCAGGGGCCTGGTTGATACTGGAACACGGCTACGATCAAGGCGCGGCTGTGCGCGTGTTGATGCGGGATGCAGGGTTGTGCGACATTCATACCCGGCTGGATCTGGCCGGGCATGAACGTGTTACCGGCGGTCGTTGCCGGACAGCGCAATCAACAGGTTCAGCAGATTGACGAAAATGTTGTAGATATCAAGGTAGATGTTCAAGGTGGCCATGATGTAGTTGGTTTCGCCGCCTTGCACCACACGACTGACATCAAACAACAGATAGCCTGAAAACAACAGCACGGCGATGGCTGAAATGGCCAAAGAAGCGGCTGGTATGTGGAAAAACAGGTTGGCGATCGAGGCCAAAATCAGCATCACCAAACCAACCATCAAAAATTGGCCCAGAAAGCTGAAATCACGTTTGCTGACGGTGGCAATGGTAGACAGGGTCATCAAAATGGCGCCAGTGCCTCCCGCTGCCATGGCAATCAGTTGCGCGCCATTGGAAAAGTGCAAGGCAAATTGCAGGATAGGCCCCAACATAAAGCCTAACAGCCCGGTAGCCAGCAACAGCAGCATCACACCGGTGCTGTTGTTACGATTGACCGCTATTGCACTGAACAGGCCAAACATGACGGCCAGCATCAGCAAGGTGGTGATGAACGGATGCAGTGCCATGAACATCAGGTTGGTATGTACGCCCAGCACAGCGCCGATGGTGGTGGGAATCATGGTCAGTCCCAGCATCATCCATGTATTGCGCATGACTTTCTGTTGCTCTACGACCGGTAACGCCGCAGATTGATAAAAACCGTAATCGGGTTGCATGGTACACCTCGTAAAAGTTGCTCGTAGGCGGTAGACTATATCAGCATCATGAAAGTTGCAAGAAAACTGACAATATGATCAAGTCTGCCCTGTGCATGAAAAATCAGGCAAAATAGCCGTTCGATGGGAGACAACAATGAGCACGGACATGCCAAATGAAGAAACATGGTTAAGCACGCTTGAATCGGCTGATATTCCGGTGCTTAAACGGACGCTGCGCGATGTGGGGCGCCTGGACCAAGAGGCTGAGGAACCGGATGTGAACGGGGTGGTGGGTATTCTGGAGCAAGACCCGCTCATGACCATTATTTTGCTGCGTTATTTACAGCGGCGGCGGCGTGATTCTCAGCAAAATGACGTGATTCAGGTCAGTCAGGCGCTGATGATGCTGGGCATGCGCACGTTTTTTACCCAAGTGATGCATGGCTTGATCAGTACGGAAGATCGCTTGAAAGGCAATTTAACGGCATTGACCGGTATGCTGCACAGCGTCAAACGCGCCACCCGCGCTGCGTTTTATGCACGCGATTGGTCGATCCGTTTAAAAGATCTGGCGTTTGATACCATCCGTATGACAGCGCTGATGCACAATTTCGCCGAGATCTTGTTGTGGGTGCATGCACCGCAGCAAATGTTGCGCATCCAGCATATTCAGCAGCAAGATCACGCACGTCGTACGCGGGATGTGCAGCATGAGGTGCTGGGTTTCAAGATTTCAGACCTGCAACTTGAATTGGCCAAACGCTGGAATCTTCCGCAGTTGCTGATCCAGTTCATGGAGCGTGACTATACCTACCAGCGCCGCATGCGGATCGTGGTGCTGGCCATCAATTTGGCCAGGCATTCAGAAAATGGCTGGAATGATGCTGCCCTGCCCGATGATTATAAGGAAATCGGTGAGTTGCTGCATATGAGCCCGGATGATGTCATGGTGATGGTGCAGGGTGATCAGGTGTCGACTGGCCACGTTGGAACAGTGTAATGGATTCAACGTGTGCGGTCTGCGGAAACATATTGGCGATACCGGCACAAACCAGTTGATAACCTTTTTGGTGGACCAGTACCTCGGCATCGCGCGCCAAGGTGGCGGGATTGCAGGATACATAGACAATGCGCTCCGGTGCGTCGTTGCCCAGGGCTTGTACCACGGCTAATGCACCATCGCGCGGTGGGTCCAGCAATATTTTATTGAATTTACCCAACGCAGCCATGCTTTCCGGTGTTATTTCAAACAGGTTGGCGGCCATGAATTCGGCATTGTGTATGCCGTTGCGCGCGGCGTTGTCTTGTGCTCGTGCCACCAGTTGCGCACTGCCTTCAATGCCGGTTACGTGCGCTGCCGAGCGGGCAATCGGCAGGGTGAAGTTGCCCAAGCCACAAAATAAGTCGGCAATGCGCTCGTCGGGTTGCGGGGCAAGTAGTTGCATGGCACGCCGAATCAGCAATGGGTTGATATCCGTGTTGATTTGGGTGAATTCGCTAGGTTGAAATGGCATGACCAAACCATATTCAGGCAGATGATAGGCCAGTTCTGCTGAGTCAGTCGGATAAAATACCTTGATGGTATCCGGCCCCTTGGATTGCAGCCACCATTGAACATGGTGTTGGTCAGCAAAATCACGCAAGCGTTGTTGGTCGGTTTCGCCAACCGGTTGCATGTGACGCAGCACCAGTGCATCGACGTTCGGTGTTGCCACGACCTCAATTTGTGGAATGGCGGCACAGAGATCCATGCTGGCCACCAGTTTGCGCAGGGGTGTGATCAGGGCAGAAATGCGCGCCGGCAAGGTTGCACAGGAATTCATGTCAGCGATAAAGCTGTTCTTGCGCTCATGAAATCCGACCAGTACGCCGCCTTTTTTTTCTACGCGCTTGACCGATAAACGGGCGCGCGTGCGGTATTCCCATGCGGGACCGTGGATCGCCGGCAACCAATACCCGGGTTTGACCTTGCCAATGTGAGACAAGCTATCTTCCAGCACACGCTGTTTGGCAGCGACTTGCCCCACCGGGTGCAGGTGTTGCAGGGAACAACCGCCACATACGCCAAAATGGGAACATCGTGGCGTGGTCCGCATCGGACTGGGACGCAACAGACGCGTCATTTGCGCCATTTCAAAGTGTTCTTTTTTGCGCCAGGGACTGTAGCAAACCTGTTCACCGGTGATGGCGCCATCGATGAAAATGGTTTTTCCATCGGCGCGATGAGCGATGCCGCGCCCTTCGTGGTCAATGGATTCAATCATGACACTACCGTCTGGCAACAGCGCAGACGTCGCTTCAAGCCGATCGGTCATGATGACAGGTGTGGTTTCGGACATGAGGTTCAGCCTAATGCAGCAAAAATGGCATCGCGAATGGCATCGACGTGGCCAATGCCGTTAATTTTGATGTAGCGAGGTGCATCAGACGGGCTGCGTGCCGCCCAGTCGGAATAATACTGGACCAGTGGCTCGGTTTGCGCGTGGTAGACTTCCAGACGTTTCTTGTCCGTTTCTTCGCGAT
>DDOT01000075.1:0-500 GCA_002341815.1 Thiobacillus sp. UBA2487
TTACCAATCGATTCATCCGTTTCTTCGATGGCCAGCACGACACCGTATCGGCTGAGTTGATTGCGCAAACCCCACAGATTACCGAACAGGGATGAGCTGCGATTGACGCCATCAAGGAAGTTGAACAGCCCTTGATCGCTGCTTTGTCCGTTGGATGATGGCGCTATCATGGGAGGCGGTGCGGCATCAGCCAGCATACTGTTGGCCGGCAAAATAGCCATGAGCAACAGGTTGGCGATCCACTTGGCTGTGCGTAGCGGCATGCTGATTTTCAGGCTTGGTGAATTCATTATTCTCATACATGGGAATCAATATGAGAATCATTATCATTCATAAAAAAAGCCTAGTCAAGTGATTTTGCATCACCGGTTGCAGAATGGGTGGCAAAAACGATATCGTTGATCAGAGACAGGAATTACGGCGACTTCACCCGAATGGTAGCCCGTAGCGTCGCACGAAGTCTCGATTTGTACCTTGCCCGATCTTTTCATGAATTCGCG